>CAZGDE010000032.1:0-28864 GCA_964524315.1 uncultured bacterium | reverse complement strand
ATTGTTGGTGGGACGCGTACCGACGAGTTCGCTGGCTATGTCTTGAACACCATAGAAAAGCGATCGCTTCAGGCTACGACAAAACTTTTTGGAAACTCCTTCAATCTCCAGAACCAGGTCATCATCTGTAGCAGATGTCAACCGTTCATCCGACGAAGTGGGGGTGATCATGCACTGATCCTCTCAATCACAAATGGCATGCCAACGCGATAAACCAACCAACCCAGTAATAACCCAACCAGGGCAAAGCCACTGACCCACCAGAAACCAGCAGCGTGAGACAAAACCCCCGTCGTTGCCAGTTCCCGAATCGTTACCAGTAGGGGTGTCACCGGATTGAGCCGTACCAACGTGGCAAAGACGCCGGATTGCGGCATGGGGTAAATCACTGGGGTTAGAAACAGCCATAAGCCCATTGCTAATCCCAGTGCCTTAGAAACATCGTCATAAAGGGCTGCCACGGGCACTAACAGCAGACCGATCGCCGTACCCAGCGCAACCAGGTGAACCAGGGCAACCGGGGCGAGGATGGCAGTCCAGGCGACGGGCATTTTGAACCAGAGAAAGAGGGCCACGATCAAAATCAGTTTGATACTGAAGTTGAAAAAGACCTGTCCCAACTGGGAGAGAATAATTGCTTCGCGGGGAAAATTAATCCGTGCCAGCATTGGCTTGGCACCACCAACAGCCTGCATCGGGGCATTGAGCGCTTCGGCAAAGGTCTGCCACAGGGTCATGCTAAACATGACATAGGCCGGGTAGGGCAGGTCGGTTGTGCCCACATTGAGAATTTTGGCATTGGTTGCTAAGGTTAGCCCTAATGCTGTGGTGATGGGGGGCACAAAAGCCCAAAAGATGCCGAGAAACGATTGGCGATATTGGGCGCTGATATCCCTTACCATCAGTCGCCATGCCAGTTCCCGTGATGCCAGCAGATCACGACCCATTGCCCGAAAAAGCTGGCTAGGATGTCGCAGTTGACTTTCCGGGGTATAGATTACTTCTGCGATCGCCTGGTTTGATCGTGCCATGTTAATGTTTTTGCAGTTAAAACTCGTGTCCAATTACGACTCAAGTGTTCCCGACTAGCATACACTCCACCCAGTCTGACATTAAATCTGGGATGGGAAAAACTCTCAGCCAAGCTTTTTAAATTCTTTAACTAGCAAATTACGTGATTCCCTGGCTACATAGCCAACAGGCTGAGTTGATGGGCCGATCCTACAACAAAACTTTATAAAAATTAGTATCATCCCAGGTCAGGGAAGTCGTCCAATGCCCCACGCCCTTAATCCAAAACCCAAGCGTTCATCCTTTGAACTAGCTGATGTGCCAGGGCCACTGCAACGAAAAGTGATGTACGGTCTGGTCGGTTCCATTGCGGTCATCATGGGTGTCGTACTCTTCTGGCAACCCGCCGAGATGACGCTCAGTTGCCAACGTACCCAACCGCCTCTGGGGGTTTGTCAACTGGCTTCTACGGGGCTGTTTGGTCAGAAGGTACAATCTTTTCCAGTAGAAAGTTTGCAAGGGGCAGATGGGCAGGCCAACGGGAAAGAAAAATTTGTCGTCCTGTTGGTCGATACCAATCGTGTACCCATGCCCCCAACGCTGCAACAAAGTCAGGTGAGGGAAGATCGCGATCGCATCAATACCTTTGTCCGTGATCCACGCCAAACAAGCTTGCTGGTCAATCAAGATAACCGTCCTGAAGCTTACCCCAAAGCTTTTACATTGATCATGTTTGGTAGTGCCATGCTGGGGTTAGCCAAGGTCAGTTAATCCTTTAGTCTTATTTCACCCTTCTGTTTGTCAACACACCCCTCGCGCTAGAGGTGAGTTGAAGTGCGAATTTTTTAGCCTAAAGAGGCGAGATTGAGTTAGCTTCACCCGCCTATGAACAACAAGACAAAACTGGTCTTACTGGGACTATTACTGTTAGTACTGGTCGCCCCATTTGCAGCATTTGCCCCACTAATTCTGGTGGTTTTTGTAGCCAGTATGACGTTGATGGGATGGACATTGATGCAGATACTAGTGACCGGTAAAGCAGGTGAGAGCGATCGGCCCACGGCAACAGACGATCCCTAAAGCCAAATAAAAATCCCTCTATTCGCTTCCAGCAGGAAAGATTAGAGGGATTTGACACATTACATCAAGCGAACACTTAATACCAACCGTTCCTTCTGGAAACACCTATTCAGAAGGATTAGCCAGTGTATCGTCTTCCATACGGGCGACCGTAATGGCACAAAAAATGAATGCGGCCACCATTGGCATGGGAGACGACAAAAAATAAGTAGAGATACCTGCCATCACAGCACTAAATACGGCTGCCAAACACCAAATTTTCTCTTCGTAGCATAACCCCTTCTCTGCCTTAATTGCCCGTAGAACATGGGCAGGAATGGGTACTGGCATCACCGCATTGGGAGGAAATGCCCAGTAGCGAGAACATTCGACAAACCAGTCAGTCCAACCGTTTTCCTGGCACCATTCTTCAATCCATTGGGCAGAGAAGTGTCTCATAGTTAGATGGCTTAATTTCAATGACCTAAAAGCACAGTGGTGCGAGGGAAGAACGAATGAACCAACCTGGTACATTGCGTCGTCTTATACAGAAAAGACCCATTAAATGAACTTAGTCATCTAACGAGCCTTTCTTCATTTGTTCAGACTAACAGAGTCCACTTTTTGCCGACAACCAAAGATACTAAAGTTTACGAGGTCAAGTTTTTTTGAAATGTTCCGTAACGTAGTACGAATAGCCTTCCATCATCCAGGTAAAAGATTGTCAAAAACAGTCGGTAAAAAGCACCACGAAAAGAATCGTTGCCTGTTTGGAACCCCGCTTCTATCAAGGAATTCTGCCCTATAGCTGATGTCCTATGCCTATTAGACATAGCAGTCCTAAATCATTTGTGAATATTGCTCTGTTATGGGGAATTGGTCAGGCGAACGGACAAAGGACCGGTGACCAATAACCATCTTCGCCAGCTTTTTCCAAATCAAATAGGCTCACTTGAGCGGGAATATTTCCCCGGCAGTCATAATTTTCTGGCGTCGGCAGAATGTGATGCAGAATGTGATGAAATGAGAACTGCTAATACTTGCGTGTTCAAATCAGTTCTGGGATTTTATGAACCTTGCGACTCGTTTTCCTGTTCTGTTCTCGACTCTGGCGATCGCCCTCACCGCTTGTAGTCAACCTGCCAATAACACCACTACGGGTAATGCTCCCCAGGCCACGGGACAGACAACCGGAGGCAGTGGAACAGCGATCGCAATTGGCATTGGGGTGGCCCAAACCAGTAATGTGGCCCTGCTGGGGCAGGAACAGGTAGCCGGTGCCAAAATTGCCGAAACCTATTTCAACAGCCAGGGTGGGATCAATGGCACACCGATCAAACTCATTTTTCAAGATACGGCAGGTGATGAAGCCGGTGCGATTAATGCCTTCCAGACCTTAATTAGTCGGGATAAAGTCGTTGGTATTGTCGGCCCCACCTTATCGCAACAGGCATTTAGTGCCGATCCCATCGCGAACAATGCCAAAGTACCTGTGTTAGGGCCATCGAACACCGCAAAAGGGATTCCCCAGATCGGTGAATTTGTTGCCCGTGTGTCTGCCCCCGTTTCAGTCGTGGCCCCTAATTCGGTGAAGGCCGCCCTCAAGATCAACCCCAACATCAAAACAGTGGCAGTCTTCTATGCCCAGAACGATGCCTTCAGCAAGTCAGAAACCGAGATTTTTCAGCAAACCGTTAAAGATCAAAAACTAGAAGTCGTCACCGTCCAAAAGTTTCAGACAACGGATACCGACTTTCAGTCGCAGGCAACCTCCGCTCTGAACCTGAAGCCTGACCTGGTAATTATTTCGGGATTGGCCGCAGATGGTGGCAACCTGGTGCGGCAACTGCGCGAATTGGGCTATAAAGGATTGATCATTGGCGGTAATGGACTAAATACCTCCAATGTATTTGCCGTATGCAAAGCCCTCTGCGATGGGGTTCTGATTGCCCAGGCTTACAGCCCGGAACATCCGGGCGCAGTCAACAAAGCCTTCCGTGAAGCCTATGTGAACCAGTTCAAGAAAGAACCGCCCCAATTCAGTGCCCAGGCATTTACCGGGGTACAGGTGTTTGTCGAAGCGTTGAAAGCAATCGACCAGAAAACGAAAGTTGCCCAAAAACCATTGGCCGATCTCCGGGTGGCGATCAATACCCAACTGCTGACCGGAAAATATGACACCCCCATTGGGGAAATTGCCTTCACTCCCGAAGGCGAAATCATTCAGAAAGATTTTTACGTAGCTCAGATTAAAATGGATCCCGACGGCACTACTGGCAAATTCGTCTTTTTGCCTTAACCGCGATCGCGTCAGGCATGTAGTATGCGGGCCCTGATCCTCACCTTGCATCCCTGCCTCGATGCTGCGTGCCAAATCCCTATCAGGTTTGACGTTGCTTCCAGATTTCCATCTGGGGTTGTTGGGTAATCGGTATCAATAAATAACATGCGCGTGGCTCAAAGAATTGGACAGTCTCTCATTGCCTGTGTTTGTCTGCCAGTATTGACCAGTTGCGGTAAGTCGATGCTGCCAGCCGCCCCGGTTACATCCACCACACCTGCGCCCAGTTCAACCAATTCACCGGCGATCGCGATCGGTGTCGCGCTGGCCCAAACCAGTAACCTGGCATTACTGGGACAGGAGTCAGTCAATGGAGCAAGAATTGCGGCCAAATACTTCAGCGATCGGGGTGGTGTGAATGGCACTCCCATCAATCTGATTTTTCAGGATGCGGGCGGCGATGAAGCGGGTGCAATCAACGCGTTTCAAAGCCTGATCACCCGTGACAAGGTAGTGGGAATTGTGGGGCCATCTTCCTCACAACAGGCATTTGGCGCAAATCCCATTGCCGATCGCGCCGGAGTACCCGTGATTGGCCCCACCAATACGGCCAAAGGAGTGCCGGAAATTGGCCCATTTGTTGCCCGTGTCGCTTCGCCCGTCACCTTGCTGGCCCCCAATTCGCTGAAAGCTGCCTTGAAACTCAATCCGGGGATCAAACGGGTGGCCGTTTTCTACGCTCAGAATGATGCCTTCAGCCAGTCGGAAACAGAGATCTTTCAGCAAGCCATCCGGCAGCTCAACCTGGAAATTATCACGGTGCAAAAGTTTCAGACAACAGATAGCGACTTTCAGACCCAGGCAACGGCTGCCATTAACCTGAAACCGGATCTGATGGTCATCTCCGGGTTAGCCGCCGACAGTGGCAACCTGGTACGCCAAATTCGCGAACTGGGTTACAAGGGCCTCATCGTAGGTGGCAATGGCTTCAACACCCCCAACATTTTTCCGCTCTGCAAACAACTGTGTGATGGCGTCCTGGTTGCCCAAGCCTACAGCCCCGACCATAACAATCCCATCAATCGGGAATTTCGGCGGGTCTATGTCCGCCAGTACCGTCAGGAACCACCCCAATTTAGTGCGCAAGGGTTCACAGCGGTGCAGGTTTTTGTGGAGGCACTGAAAGCCGTAGACAGTCGCAAAAAGGTGGCCCGAACCTCTCTTGCAGAGTTGCGATCGGCCCTAAACCAGCAAATTTTACAGGGCAAATATGACACTCCCTTAGGTGAAATTTCCTTCACCCCGGATGGCGAAGTGATCCAGAAGCAGTTCTATGTCGCCCAAATCAAAATGAATCCCGACGGCAAAAGTGGTAAATTCGCCTTCTTGCCCTGATTGGGGAATAAAACGATTGCAACCGCAACTTCGTGGGGCATACTGCTTGCATTAACCAATTGTTTCATCAACCAATTGCATGACGGGGGCGTTGGGTATGAGTGAGGCTGAACTGCAACAACGGGCACGAGCTGGAGATGAAATAGCGATCGCCACCCTGATTCATACCGCCCTCCGTGATAACCTGTCATTTCCAGACAGCTCATCCCCAGACATCACCGTCAAAGCCCATGGGCGGGAGGACTGTTTACACATTCTGCTAGAAGCAGACCCAATACCACCCAAAGCATCTGCCATCCGGGTCGTGCGTCATACACTGGCACAGCTGCGCCTGACCCATGTCAATACGGCCCGTCTCTATGGGCGGCAGCAGGGAGAAACCAAACCCGCCTGGTCAACCGAGTTTGAATTAGTGACGTTGCTATTTAAAGCGCCAGATCCAGAAGAACCAACACTGCCACGACCAAAAGTAGAACGTCTGGTGCCCCAACCACTGCGATCGCGAACTGGGGCAAAACCGATTTTTCAATTCGGGCAGTTTTCCTACACTACCGCTGATCTGCACAACCTGTTGGCCCGCCTTGATCTGTTTAAAGCTGGCTTTGTTTTGCTGCTGGCACTCTACGGCTTCTTTGGCGCGGGTAACTACACAGTGGAAACGTACCTGGAGGGTAGCGATCGCATCATGCACTTTCTGCATGGCGTGAACTTGATCTTCCATGAAGCTGGACACACGCTCTTTGCCTGGGCTGGCAGATTAATGCACATCTTTGGTGGATCACTGATGCAAATTTTGGTACCGGCGGTGATTGCTGGATACTTTTACTTCCATCGTCAACGCTACGCTAGTGCGATCGCCCTTTGCTGGACAGCGCAAAATTTTTGGGATGTATCTATTTACATCAAAGACGCGCAAGAACGCTCACTCCCCCTATTAGGTGGAGAAGGAGTTCTGCACGATTGGCATTTTTTACTCCTGGATCTGGGACTATTACGCCATGACCAGGCGATTGGCAATTTATTTTATTTCATTGGTGTTCTATTGTACGTAATTGCGATTGGCGCAGGCTTTTACTTTTCTCAGGCTGAAGAAAACTAGCGTAATTAGTAAGCGTTATTAGTAACTGTCAGACTGAATATAGCAAGATAAATTTATTACTGAATCAACCTTAGGTCAGATTACCTGTATCTCTTACTTCAAGTAATAGGTATAGACAATAACAACTAATTTCATGGCAAATGTGGAGGCTACTGGAAGTGAGTTATTGAATTTATACCTATTAGCCACCGTAGATAAATCCCCCGTGCTAAAAAACTGCGAATAGACAAATTTAGGCACCCTATTTTGTCGGTTTTTGTAGATTATTCCTATCAAAAATAGCCAATTCTTGCCTAACAAAGTTCTGATAAGGGTTTGAGCCATTGGGCAAACGCACTAAGTGAATAAAACGTCTACTTCTTCACGGGAACTTTATCTGATTTCTTGAGTTTTTCATGGTTCCTACATAAATCATCGGTAATTTCTCTATTATCGTTACGGCAGGTTAAGCAAATTTGCGTAGGTGCGAGACATCCTACCCCAATTTCCCCAAGTGATTGCAAGTCGGTTTGATCGCTTGATTGGTCAAGCTCACTACAAGCACGTCCACTAAGCGAGTACGTTTACTAGAGGTGGTTCAGAAGTAGTTCTGCAGTTAAACGCAGGCAGATTTAAACACAGTAACTACTTCCACCGACAGACAGTGGCGGCATTGCTCCGGCGATCCTGGTTTGGGTGTGATCTAATTGGCGTTGCTGGTTCCAGGGATGAGTTAAGCGTTGGATGCATTGAATCTTCCTTCCAATGCATGCTGCTCTTCCGCACCACCATCTGGTTTTCTGGAATGGAATATTTTTACAGCGTCCTGATGTCCTAGAGACATGGGAACAAACTCTGAATGTTTGAAACCGCAGTTGCAAGCATTCACCAGCTTTGTCATGGCTGAAATCAGCAATACCAACTTTCTTGTGTCCTGATGTTGTTACTCTGCGACCCTCCGCAGCCTCAAACTATGCTAGATACTCCTCCTAAGTCGGCACCCCAGGTGGAATTGCCCAGGCCTTCATCTGAATCGTTTTACCAACTGGCAGAACTGGAAAAAAAGCCATCACTCAGCTCGCGCTTGCTCATTGGTGGTGCCTGTGTTGCGATAGGACTGACGGCCCTGGCTATTGGGGCATCATCCATCATCTACCGTTTAACGCATTTATCAGTAGATAGCGGCCTGGTAAATGGTCGTCAGATACGGCTACAGGCTCCAATTAACGGTGAAGTTAAGGATTTCTTTGCCCGTCCCGGTATTGCAGTTCGGCACGGAGAGGTCTTGGTGCGATTAGCACCTGGCACCGAACAGGCACAAACAGTGTTGCAACTGGAGGGAGAAGTTGCCACAAAAACGGCCCAGTTGACAGCAGCCCAGCAGTCATTAGATTTAGTCAGGCGGCAGTTGCAGGGGTTAGACGGTCAAGACCAAACCTTACAAACCGTTAACGTGCAAATTGCCACCAATAATGTTTCCAAAAACCGGGCTGGCCTGGATGCAGCGATCGCGGCTGAAACAGCCGCCCGATTGAAATATGAACGGCATCGTAAATTACTGTCCGATGGCGCAGTCTCGCGTCAATTGGTGGATCAATTAAAGGCAGAATGGCAGACAGCCCAAGCAGCAGTAGCCCAGGAAGAAGCCGATCTCAACTCTCGCCAAACATCTTTGAGTGCATTGTCAGACGGAGTACCACTCGACGCGTCAATGAGTCTGCAGGAACAACGCCTCAGTCTCACTCGCACCCTGGAGACGCAGGCTAATCTGGTCAATACGTTAACCACCCAACTGGTTACCAGCCAGAACCGCCTTAAACAGGCAAAATCCCTGCTGAGCGATCGCCGGGATGTCACCATTACGGCTCCCTTTGCGGGTGTCGTTTACACCACCGAACGGGATACCGGGGAACAGGTCAGCCGGCCTGATGTGTTGCTCACCCTGCTGGATTGTAACGACCTCTGGGTAGAAACGCTGGTCAGTGCGGAACAGGCAAACCGGATCATGGCAGATAAGCCGGTGCGTGTTCAACTGGTTGGCGAAACGGAAACATTTATTGGTCAGGTCGAACTGATTGAAGCCATCAATCGGGCAGAACTGGCAAAAGATCAGGCAAAGACCCTACTACCGTCCTTACCGGCACAGTTAGAAGGGTTACCAATTTCCCGGGTGAGGGTACGGATTCCACCTTCGACCCAACAAAATAGTGCCCAGAAACTGTGTGGAGTCGGCCAAGCGGCCCGTTTAACATTCAATCTCAAATTGTTTGGAGGGTAGGCCAATGGTTACTGTTGCTGCAAAACCACAATCAGCCGAGAAACCACAAAAACCACTAAGTGCCCATCTCGACACCTTCGCCCTACTTGTACTGGCGGTGATGGGTATGGCAGGACTTTATCTGTTCCGCCATTCGCAGCACATCTCCGGTTGGGATATTTTCAGCCTGGTTGGTCTGGGCGTGATCGGTATGTGTCGCTGGACCTGGTTTATTGTGCGCATGGTACGTGCCCGCATTTATTTGCATGGAGTATTTCGGCGCTGGCGCAACCTGGCAGACCGTATTCCTACTGCCGACTTACCACCCATGTGTTTTGTCGTACCTACCTATAAGGAACAGCCCTGGATTACGGAACGGGTGTTTCAGGCGATCGCTGCCGAAGCCCGTTCCCTGGCCCAACCCATTACCCTCCTGGTCAATAGCAGTGGTGATGCCGAAAATGCCGCCATTCGCGCTGTACTGGAAGCAGATGATCCCAATTACGCGCAATATATCCGTTTGATTCAAATGACCCAGAAGGATGGGAAGCGAAAGGCAATGGCGGATGCCTTACGGTATCTGGCAACATTAAACCTGCCCCATGATACGGTTATCGCCTTGATGGATGGGGATTCCGAACTGGCACCTGGTACACTGCGGCAATGTTTACCCTTCTTTCGGATGTTCCCCCGCATGGGTGCCCTGACAACGGACGAGTTACCCATTGTGAAAGGGTCGTACCTATTTTCCGAATGGTTCCATCTCCGCTTTGCCCAACGTCACTACCAGATGTGTTCTGATTCGCTCTCGCGACGGGTGATGTGTCTGACGGGACGGTTCTCCCTGTTTCGAGCAGAGGCAGCCCTGCACCCTTCGTTTGCTGACCAGTTGGAGAATGACACTCTGGATGATTGGCTGTGGGGGCGATTTAAGTTCCTTTCGGGTGATGACAAAAGTACCTGGTTCTGGTTACTGCGCCACGGCTACACCATGCTCTACATTCCCGATGCTGTGGTGTACTCGATTGAAACGCTGGCTGGTTCGGTGGTTGACCGTGCCTATCAGAACATGCGCCGCTGGTATGGCAACATGCTGCGCAATAATAGTCGGGCGATCGCGATCGGGCCGCGCCGAATTGGTTGGTTTACCTGGTATAGCCTGATCGACCAGCGGATTAGTATCTGGACTTCCTTACTCACACCGGGTTTCCTCCTCGTCTCTATCTTTCAGGGAAACTGGCGGACTACGGCGTTGATCCTCTCCTGGGTCTTGTGCAGCCGGATCCTGATGCTGTGGATCGTTTTTTGGGGGCGTGACTCTTACCTGAAGCTCATCCATTTCCCAATTCTGCTCATCACCCAATGGAGTTCTTCCCTGGTCAAAATCTGGACACAGATGAACCTGGCCAAACAAAACTGGTCGAATCGGGGCAACCAGAGTATTTCGGCCGAAGGTACGGGTATGACCCGCCGACTGAAGTTAGGCACCTCGCGCCTGTTGCTGTGCTGCCAGATGTTTGTCTTTGGGGTGTTAATTTGCTGGTTAACGGGAGTACTCAATCCCCTTTGGGATATGGCCGGAGTCTGGCTCAATCAACAAGTAGCATCAAAACCTGCCATTCCCGTAATTGAGGTGGGCAACTATATGCCCGTTTCAACAGGTTCAGCCATTACCCCCAATGATGGTCAGGATGATGCCAAAGCATTACAAGCGTTGTTTGACCAGTTACCACCCGATCAAGCGGTGCAGATCCAGCTACCCATCGGGGAGATCGATCTTTTCCAGCCCTTAGAAATTCGTCGCAGTAACTTTACCCTTACAGGGCAGGGAGTGGCCCGCACCATCTTAAATGCGCACTTTGCCCCAGGAGCGCAGCAGGCGGCGTTAATCGTGCGCCCGTCGACCACCACGGCCCAGTTGGTACGTTACGCATCAACGCCCCAAATGTCATCCACTCCGGCCCAAACCACACTGCAAAATGTTCAAATTGGCAACTTTTCCATCCGCCAACCGATTGTTCAGGGCGAGGCGGTTCAGCGTGAGGCACCTCTGCGATCGCTCGTGACGGGTATTCTCCTGGAAAATGTGAAAGACTCCGTGATTCGCAATCTTTCCGCCGGGAGACACCCACTGATTTTGAACCGGACGCAGGATATCTCGCTGGAATATGTCACCCTGGATGACACTTTAAAGGATGGTGGAGTCGTGCAATATAACACCAGAAATACCCAAACACGCGGCTTGGTTCTACCAGCTTCATCGTCATAATTTTAGACCTCGAAGCAAACTGTAGGGGCGGTTTTAGCAGTTCAATCTACATCTAGCAATGGATTTGACAGCAAAACCCACCCCTACCAAATATCGAACTTATTTAATTCCCATTCCTAAGACTTTTCAGGAGAATAAAAAACTGCAAATAAGCTGAAGAATGTCTGGTGCAAGGTGAAATCCTGGCACTGTAGAAACAGTGTCTAGAATTAAGATTGCGGCGGTTTTGGACATTGGTCATTTGACCATTTGCCATTTGTCATGGCATGACCGATAACCCATCTTCCCCCAAAAGATTCTCACAACACATTTAGGATTGCGACCAGTTCATTCCTATCAGTTTGTTCAACAACCTGATCCATCATTTCAGGACTATTTTATGGCGAATATGATCACAAAAACCCCGGCTGACCATTTGCGGACCCGGTTGCCTGCATCGCTGCATCGCTTGGCTGACCTCGCTTACAACTATTGGTGGTGTTGGGTAGCTGACCAGGTATCATTTTTCGAAATCATTAACCCCGATCTGTGGGAACGGTGCGGTCATAACCCGGTGCTGTTGCTGGAGTCAGTTTCCTATGAACGACTGACCCAGATGGCGATCGATCCGTACTACGTTAAACGCGTTAATGCCTTGGCGGATGAGTTCGATCGCTACATGGCTGAGTCAAACACCTGGGCGCGGCAGGTAGCCCCGCAAATTTCCCAGGAGCATCCAGTGGCCTATTTCTGCGCCGAATTTGGCATTCATGAATCACTCCCCGTCTATTCAGGCGGTTTAGGGATTTTGGCAGGAGATCACCTCAAGTCTGCCTCTGACCTGGGGGTACCCATGGTAGGAGTTGGCCTGTTGTACAAACAGGGCTACTTCCACCAACGCCTGAATCGGGCTGGCTGGCAGGAAGACTACTACACCGACAATGTGTTTGAACAGATGCCCCTGGAACTCATGCGAGATGAACGGGGAGAACCCATCATTGTTGAACTTCAGGTTCGCACTCGTATTGTGAAGGTGCAGGTCTGGCGGGTGCAGGTCGGTCGGGTACCGCTCTTTTTACTGGATACAAACCGGGAAGATAATGATCCCATCGATCGCTGGCTCACAGGTCATTTGTACGGCGGCAACCAGGAAACCCGCATTGCCCAGGAAATTGTGCTGGGAATCGGCGGGGTCAGAGCCCTCTATGCAATGGGCATTGACCCCGGTGTTTACCATCTCAATGAAGGACACGCCGCATTTTGCCTGCTAGAAGTTGCCCGTAACGAAATTCGGAAAACGGGCAAATCGTTCTACGACATCGAAGCGACTGTGCGCGATCGCTGCGTCTTTACCACCCATACCCCGGTTCCTGCCGGACACGATGTTTTCTCGGCAGACCTGATGGACTCCTTCTTTGCGACCTATTGGGATCAGTTGGGACTGTCACGAGAGCAATTTTTGGCTCTGGGTGCCCGTCGCCTGGGGGATCCCTGGGAACCGTTTGGGATGACGGTATTAGCCTTGCGCCTGACCCGTGCCGCCAATGGAGTTAGCGAACTGCATGGGCACGTCTCTCGCCAGATGTGGACGGTGCTATATCCCAAAGTCACGGAAGAGAAGGTTCCCATTGGCTACATTACCAACGGCGTCCATGCTGCCACGTGGACCGCATCCCTACTGAGCGATCTCTATGCCCAATACCTGGGAGCTGATTGGTACACCAAAGTAACCGATCCCGACCTCTGGGCAAAAGTTGACGAGATTCCTGACGCGGAACTGTGGTGGCGGCATCAAGTCTTGAAGGATCGGCTGATTGCCCATGCCCGTCACAAAATCAAACAGGCCCGTGAAAGTCGGGGGGAAGAGTGGGATCTGATCCAGGCCAGCGATCGCATTCTTGACCCCACCGTGCTGACCATTGGTTTTGCCCGTCGCTTCAGTCCCTATAAGCGGGGTGATCTATTACTGCAAGATGCTGAACGAGCGCTGAAGATTTTCGGCAACTCAGAGCGCCCCGTGCAAGTTATTTTCTCCGGTAAAGCACACCCCGCCGATGAAGAAGGTAAACGGATCATTCAACGCCTGATGGAATGGTGCAAACAGCCTACCTTACTCAACCGGGTCGCGTTTGTCGAAGACTACGATATGTTCACAGCCCGTAAACTCATCCAGGGTGTAGATGTATGGCTGAACAATCCTCGCCGCCCGCTCGAAGCATCCGGCACCAGTGGGCAAAAGGTCTGCTTTAACGGTGGCATTAACTGTAGTGTGTTGGATGGCTGGTGGTGTGAAGGTTACAAAGCCGATGCCAATGGTAAGGGGTTAAATGGTTGGGCGATCGGTGAAAATGCCAACACCAGTGACCAGAAATTACAGGACAAGATCGATGCTGATTCGCTCTATCGCTTACTTGAAGAGGAAATTGTACCCCTTTACTACAATCGCAATGAAGATGATGTGCCCCAGGGTTGGGTCAAGATGATGAAAGAGTCGATTAAGACTAATTCACCAGCTTTTAACACCCATCGCATGATTGCGGACTACGTCACCCAGGTCTATGCTCCTGGCACCAAGGCAGAAGCTAAGCTAACCCTGGCCAAAGTTCCCTAATGGAAAAGTTCCCATAGCGTCACAGGCAACGGATGTCGGGTACGACATCCGTTGCCGTTAAATCCATTGCCGGGTGCAGATTGGCCTACATCTGTAGCCTGGGAAGCAAGAAAAAACAAACAATAAAAAAAGCCTCGCTTACGAGCGAGGCTTTTACTTACTTAAGTAAGTTGAGGTTAGAACGTAAAGGTCGTTCTGATAGTACCGATCAACGCATTGTCATTGTTGTCAGTTTGACCGGGGTTGATCAGGTAGATCACACCAGGAGTAATGGAGATATTGTCAGTGACCTGGAACTTGTAGAAGCCTTCCAGATGAATGGGCTTGTCATCGTCAGCGATGATGCCGTAATCATCAGGATTGGTTACATAAGGTTGTACACCACCCATGAAACCAAGCAGGTTACCCTTACCGCCGAAGTCAGCGATCGCGATACCTAAGCCGTAGGTCCAGATATCAGCCGAATCAAAGGTGTCTTTGACGTTATCAGCAGAAACAAACGCACCGAAAGCGTTGAGCGAAACTTTGGAGCCTAGCTTGAAGTAGCCAGACAAACCATAAGCATTGACATTGCTAGAGAACTTATCAAACGGATTGACTGCACCACCAGCACCAGTGCGCAGCACAGAGTTAAATCCGTTAGCGAGGTATGTACCAGCGCCAGGCAAGCCACTACCAGTGTCAAAGATCGCCCCACGACGGTAAGCGTTAACGTAGGTCAAACCAAGACCCCATTTGCCAGTGTCATAACCAATCTGAGCCAGGGCAGAATAGCTACCGTTGAACAGACCAGCTTTCCGAGCAGGCACGTTAGCCGCGAAGGTTGTCTCAACACCATCAGCAGGATCGGAGTTGTCTGCCAAATAACCAAAGCTGACAGTAAAGCCCTTACCAGCGTTGAAGTTAACACCAGCGCCACTACCACCACCAATCAAGTAGATGGGGTTACGCTGAGCGAAAACAGAGAGAGGCCCTGTACCACCGTCATACGCTTCCATCAAACCAGAGAAGGTAGGAGAGTAGTCGTAGTGGAGACCACTAACAGCAGGGATGTAGAACTTGAGGTTCTCACCAACGGGGAAGAAATAAGCAACCCAGTCTGCATAAACCGCGTTACCACCGGTATTACCGAAGTTGAAGGTTTGCAAACCTTCACCACCAGTGAAATTAGCGGTGCCACGATTAGCCAAGTTGGTTACGGTACCACCTGGAATGGCAAAAGCATTAGCATTACCAGCGGCCAGACGGGTTACCAGCAAATCCTTACCGGTAAAGCTGGTGTTCAATGCTAAACGAACCCGGTCTTGGAACACGGTGTTGTTGTCCGCACCATCAACCAGAAACTCATCGGTAACAGCGAAGATCACTTCACCAGACAGTTTGGTGGTGGTAGAGAATTGCTGCTTCTCCAGGGTGGTGGTACGAGCTTCAAGAGCATCTACACGACCACGAAGAGTTGCCAATTCTGCTGCAAACTCTTCTTGCAGACGTTGCAGGATTGCCAGGTCTTCTTTCTTAACCAGATCAGCTGTAGCAGCAGCGATCAGTTCATTAACCCGATCCATACAAGCATTCAGACCGGCCGCGAACTCATAACGGGTCATTGCCCGGTTGCCACGATAGGTCTTGTCGGGGTAACCAACGATACAACCATAGCGTTCAACCAGGGATTGTAAAGCCTGGAATGCCCAGTCAGTTGGTCTAACGTCAGACAACTGCGAGACAGAGGTAACCTGGCTCATGGAGTTAGCTGCCCGACCTTCACGACCGTAACGGTTGATCTGATCTAAAGAGCGAGTGTCAACGTTATCGTTAACAGCTTGGGCCACGGTCAGAGTTTCGGGAACGCTAACGGATGGCTGAACTTCGCTAGAAACTTCTGAAGTTGCAGGTGCAGACAGCTCGGAGATTTTGCTATCTGCTGCTGTTGCTGCGGAAGATACCGCCAGAGCTGCCCCAAACAATGCGGGGCTAATCAGCAGAGATTTGAAAAAGACCTTCGACATTTATATCCTCCTCACACCGATATAGAACGACTGTTGAGGTCCTCTATAGCTTACGTTCAAAACCCATTTACACGGAGTTTCCATTTAAGCGTAATCCAGAATAGTTTTTGGATCAAGAGCAGACTTTCATTGCCGGTCACATTCTGAACCATGATAGCGAATCTTTCTTAACCTGTCAGCGAACAGACAGCTATTTTTAGAAATACCAGGAACGATAACCGCTGAACGCTTTGAGACAACCTATCCAGGGATAGCGATCTCAGGACGGTAATGGCTCCACGGTTGGGCAGATTCCATTTGGGCAGCAAGAGCAATTAACGTCGCTTCAGCGGCAGGGCGACCCACTAGTTGAACACCAACCGGTAAACCATTGGGAGCAAACCCCGTAGGTAAGGCGATCGCCGGTTGTCCGGTGGCATTAAATGGGGGACAGGGCGCAATCCAGTCAATAATTTTTTGCAGCGTCACGGGAGAGCGAAGCTTGGCCCACTCTCCCACTCGAATGGTGGGATGCATGTAGGTAGGTAAGACCCAAACATCAGCGCTATCCAAATGTGTGACTAACCGTCGGGCAAAAACCTGCATTGCGGATACGGCTCGCAAATACTGGCCACAGGAGGTAAACCGAGAACGAACACGCAACCAGCGGTTCATTTTCCCCAGAACAAATTCGGGCACCTGCGCCTCATCTAAGATGGCCTGCCAGATGGTAATAAATGGTTCAATCAACTCCCCCATATCGGGTAAAGTGGCGGGTTCCACCGTATGCCCCAGGGATTCCAGCAGCTTTACAGCATCGGTAACAGCCTGCCGACAAACAGGATCAGCTTCCCCTACGGGTTGGATAGCCGTCACAAAGGCAATGCGTAGTCGCTCTGGCGGTACTTGCGTTGCCGCCAGAAATGAGGGTTCTGGCGACGGCAGCCAGTAGGGATCACCCGGTGTGTAACCAGCCATAACATCCAGGAGGGCTGCCGTATCGGCTACGGTTCGGCCCATCGGCCCATTCGTCGCAATGCCATTCAGGCGATCCCCGTAGGGTGCCATACTCACCCGCCCCCTGGCAGGTTTAATACCCACTAAGCCGCAGCAAAAGGCTGGCCCCCGAATTGACCCTCCCGCATCGGAACCGTGCGCTACGGGACATAAGCCTGCAGCTACAGCAGCCGCAGCCCCACCGCTGGAGCCACCCGGTGTATAGTCTAAATTCCACGGATTGCGCGCCGGTGGCAACCCCCGTGGCTCGCTGTAGGGAAACATTGCCATTTCGGAAATGTTCGTTTTGCCCAGAATCACAAATCCCCCCTGTCGCACCCGCGTTACCAACCCATCGTCCGTATCCGCGACACGTTTTTTCAGGACAGCTAATCCGTAGGTACAGGGCATACCTGCCACCGGGTTCAAATCTTTAATCGAGATGGGAACACCCCAAAATGGTGGCAGTTCTTCTGGGGCAACCGTTACCAATGCCTCAGTTTTGGCAGTGGCATCAGCGATCGCAGTATCCGCTGCAACGGTAATGTAGCTACCCAATTGGGGGTTTAATCGCGCAATCCGTTCCAAGTAAAGCTGCACCAGCTCAAGTGGGGAAATTTCCCGCCGGCGGATCAGTGCCGCCTGCTCTAAAGCCGATGTGAATGCCAGATCCGTTGAGTTCATCGTGGCGACCTCTCACCTCTTGCAGATTCGTCAATCTAGACAAACTCTGTGAGCGCACAATTCCTTGCGCCCTGTAGTGAATTAAATAGTGAACTGGCCAAGTTAGCGGCAATTGCAATTCAGCGATAATCCATAAAAGGATATTTCGAAGATCTGCTAGACGTAACTTAACCGGCCCGATTGTTGCCGCACAACATCGGCATATAACGCTTCTAACTGCGTAATGTTATGGCTCAGCGTATAGCGTTCCTTCGCGCGACGACGTGCATTTTGCCCCAACATCGCTGTCCAACTGGGATGGTCTTGCAACTGAGGTAACAACGTTCTGAGCTGGGAGGAAACTCCCTGCGTTTGCAGAATCACCCCAGCTTCGTTTTCCAGAACTTCGCCATCGGCTCCGGCATCTGTCGCGACACAAGCCAAGCCGCAAGCCATTGCCTCTAGTAGCGACAGCGACAAACCTTCAACTAGGGACGGTAAAACAAATACATCAGAGCCACGCAGAATCTCAATGCGCTTCTGTTCATCGGCAATAAATCCCATCCAAATAATGCCCTGTTCGGCACCATAGAACGGCATCAATGAGGTTGCCAGGGGGCCATGATTACCCACGATGACCAATTTCGAGCGCGAATCCATACGGGCCTGCTTCCATGCCTTCAACAAAGACTCAACATTTTTTTCGGGGGCAATACGGCCCTGATAAATAAAAATGCGATCGGCATCAAGCTCTATCTTCAGCCGGGAAAAACCGGGTGAGTACTTCTGCACATCCACTCCATTGGGAATCACCGCGACTCTAGCCGCTGGCACCCCTAAACGCCCTAGAATTTCGCGCTGAATATGAGAAAACACAATGACTCGGTCATACTTCGCCAGAAACGGCGCATAAAGCTGATAGGTCAGGTGTTGCGTGCCAGAGCTTAAATTTCGGAGTTTACGGTCAAAGGCCGGGTGAAATGTAGCAACCAGAGGGATGTTCAGATCTGAACAAATTTCGGGCAGTAGAAAGTCGAGCGGAGATAGGGTCAGCGAAGCATGTACCAGGTCGGGGTTTAGTTCCTCGAGCGACTGCCGCAAAATTTTGCTCGATCGCAAGGTTGGAATCGTGTATACCTGAGACTTATAGAGAAACGGAATCGATATCTCCTGGAAATCAGGCCAGTTATCGGGCGGAGGGTCATCCTGGGCGAAGTGGAAGAAACTGACCTGATATCCCCGGTCTAGCAGGGCATTGGTAACTTCTCGACCATAGGTGACATTGCCACAGAAAGGCGATTTCTTGCCAAGCCAAGCGATGTGCATTCGGGTATGTTACTCATTTCGGGTTAATCCTGTACGGGCAATATACCAGGTAAATACCCCTCCTGCGACTACCAGGATCGCCAACCCGATAAAGACCATCCGTAAACCAAAGAATGTTTCCGCAACTCCAGCCAGGGCCAACGGCAAACTCAGAGCGATATTAATCGCATTATTCTGTAGCCCAAAAACCTTACCCCGCATCTCCTCCGGCGTCTCTTCCTGGATAGCCGTCTGCATGGGAACACCCACTACAGCAGCAAATCCACCCAGGAGAGTAATAAGTAACAGAACCGGAATTAATTGTTCTGAGAAAATAGAGAGGCCAAACAAAGATGCCGCCATCCCAACTGAGCCGAACAGACTGAGCTGGTGGTGCAAAAATCGCTGCCCAAATTGACCAATGAAGGTAGCCCCAATCGCCATTCCCACACCACCCGCCGCCAGCAAAAAGCCAAACTGGGATGCTTTAATCGCTGGCATCACTTCTGCCAACCGCACCGAGAGAACCGCCAGAGCAGCAAAAACAGAGAATAGAATTACTAACTGGGTCATGGCACCCCGGACATGGCGTTGCTGGCCCAGGTAACGCAACCCATCCTTAATATCTTGAAAAACGTGGGGGGGGTCTACCGTTTCCGTGGCACCATCCCCAGTCTGACCGGTCACTGTCCTCAACTTTTCCTGCACATTTAGGAGCAGTAAGATTAAACCGGCGATCGCATACCCACTACCAACGACCAATTCCTTACCTAAACCGATTGCCGTCCAACCCAGGTGCGCCGCAAGTTGATCAGCCAGTGCCAGCAAGGGTTCACCCACCGCGAATCCAATAATCACCGATGCCATCATGGTGGTCGTGTAGAGGGAGTTCGCCGACAGCAAATGTCGCCGTTCTACCACCAGCGGAATCGCAGATTGTTCAGCAGGGGCGAAAAACTGGGTCAACGTCGAAACCAGGAAAGTAATGCCCAGAAGAATACAAAAACCAAGTGGCAAACCTGCCAGTGGGGCCCAACCCTTTGATAGCCACAGGAGCGGTGGCAGCGTAAAGACCAACCCGCCTCGAAGCAAATTGGTCACCACCAGGACATTTTTCTTTGACCAGCGATCAACAAATGCCCCCGCAATAGAGCCAAACAGCACCGCCGGAATCGTAAAGGCAATCATGATGGAGGATACCCAACCACTGATTGTCTGATCCTCACTTTGGAAGCGACTGGCAATCAGCGCGATCATTAGCACCAGGTAGACCTTATCCGCAAGCTGGGAAAAAACCTGGCCACTCCAGAGGGTCAAAAAATTACGGTTACGCAGGACAGGTAAAAAACCACCCTCCGCTACCACTGGTTCGGCGGTCAAGGCATCGGCCAATGGCAGACCACTAGAAGCGATCGCGGTGGGGTCAGCCACATTACCATTCGTCCCCTGCTGCAGCGACTCAGTAGTAAGTGACTCAGTGGTGGGGGGTTGGGACATGGTGTAGTCAGCGGTGAGGAAATCCTCTTCAGAACGAAACATGGGTGGCAAATTTTCCCCATCTTTAAAAATATCCTCCGCCAGTATCGCTTGATCGGCTTGGCGGTTCGTCACTGGCTCAACGGGCACTGGTACTGACGGACAAGCACCATTGGTGGTGAGGTCGGGATACGGCTGAGGTACCCCTTTGCTATTGTTACCCAGGTTTGACTGATTCTGGGACAACATTACCATTACGTCGAGTTCTGAGTTGAGGGATGACATCATGGCTCAGGCGGCTAGGAAGGGCAGGTAGGAGCAAAACAGGCATCAATTAAGGTGGCTGAGCGAATGGAGCGATCGAAGTGATACTGAGCATAATGACGCAAAATGCGCTCCACTGAACGCCAGGTTTCAGCATTTGGCTGAGAAACGTTAACATCTGACGCAGGCGCAAACAGACCCGTTGGTAGTTGGGCCTGGGACAGTTGTTGTAGCAGGTACAGTTCCGTCGCTATCAGCTCAGTCTGGTAAATGGTTTGCACCGCGGACGAAGCAGACTGGTAACGGGGAATTGCCTCCGTGGCTGCTGGGGTAGATGGGCGGGGGCGGGGTGATCGCAGTTTCGGCGCTTTTTCTGCCTTTAAATCGGCCAGGGCAGTCAGTGTTACCGTGCCACCGGCTGGCGCACTAAAGCCGGCCCGCCAGTTGGCATCCGTCAGGTCAGGCGTAATCTCCTGCTGAGTCAGGCAACAAAGATAAACCTGGGGTGCTACCCCTGCCAGAACCAGCAATTGAAACACAGCATGGGTCAAATGGGCTAAGACCCGCTCAGCAGGCGATCGCTCCAGTCGTTGCAGATGTTCATTCAGCAGGCAAAATAACTCTTCCTGCGGCTGGTCGCTTAATGCCTGATACAGGCAAAGCTCGGCCAGATATTGGCTTGCCGTCAGCTTGCTTAAGTCCTGGCTCAGTCCGGGATAGGAGGCCAGGGTTTCTGCCTGGGTCACCTTGTCGAGCGATCGCCCTTTGACTATCAATAACTGATTTACCACAAACAATCCACTTCGTCCGCTCAGGCTAGAGTTGTGCTTGCGCGCCCCCATCGCCACAGCCCGGACTAAACCAAATTCTGGCGTCAGAATGGTCAAAAGCCGATCAGACTCTCCCATCGGCATACTTTTGAGGTTAATTCCAGTGGCTTTGTAAGTACGACTCATGGGTCAGGAAACATCCGCCTCCTCCAGTTGCTCACGCTGACGCAGCAAGGCAGGGCCGCGGGAAGTCCCCAGCCGAGTCGCGCCAGCAATAATTAACTCTAACGCCTGTTCTGCCGTGCGAATTCCTCCGGAGGCTTTAATCCCGATGCGGCCTTTCGTCACTTCTTTAAGTAACTGCACATCGGCAACCGTCGCGCCACCATACAAGCCTGTACTCGTTTTCAGGAAGGCCGCACCGGCATCGGCACAAATTTCTGCCGCCAGCCGTTTTTCGGCATCTGTCAATAGTGCCAGTTCCAGGATGGCTTTTATCGGTGTTCCGGTAGCATCGCGGATGCTGGAAATTTCACGATGTAAATCATTTGATAGACCAGCTTTGAGCCAACCAATGTTAATAACCACATCCAGCTCCGTTGCCCCATTTTCAACGGCTTCCTGCGCCTCGTACAGTTTCACAGCAGCGGTGGTTGCCCCATAGGGAAAGCCAATCACCGTACAGATCTGGGGCCTTTTACCATGCAGATAGTTAGCTGCCAGCTTGACATAGGTAGGATGGATACAAACCGCCGCAAATTGGAAGCGATCGGCATCGGCACACCAATGCTCAACCTGCTCTGGCGTTGCCGTAGGCGTCAACAACGCATGATCGATGAAAGGGGCAAGATCAATGTCGGATAAAGAGGATGCGGCCATTGCTTCAAACGTTCTGGGATTTTTGGATTTGAGATTTAGAATTGTATTTCAGTTGACATAAATTCACGTCAACCCGCTATAGCTTGCGATATGGCCGCACAAAGACCGGGCTAGAGGCCACCATCAGCACCAATCCCGCAGCGGCATAGGTTAAGTTTCGCCAACCATCCTACACATTACGTTACCTACATTACCCATCCTACACACTATTAACTGGTGTCTGAAGCCTAATTCTGCATCCAAGTTCCGTATCCTAATACAGTGCTAGCATCAGCCGTTTACGATAGTCCTTCGTCAAGGGATTGTCGTCGCCCAGTAAGTCAAAGATGGCGATCATGGCTTTTCTGGCACCGTCATTGCGGTAACGGCGATCGCGCTGCAAAATTACCAGAAATTCCTGTAAAGCTGTTTCATAGTTTTCAGCCAGGGCTGATTTAGCAGCATGTTGAAAGGCTCGGTCTAGTTCAGTCTCACCTTCTGGCTCCCGAACAATTTGCTTGAAGAAAATTAATGTCTTTAACCCCTTCACATGGGCGAAATACTCTTTTTCATGTTCTTGAATTGGGGTTAATATCTGCTCAGCTGTTTCTAACTGGTCAGTTTCCAGATAAAAGTTAGCCGCTTCGAGTAACAAACCGCGATTCCCTGGATGACGGTGTAACAAGTCTTCCAAACGTTCCTGGGCCTGGGGAACATGCCCTAGCGAGGCTTCCTGATAAATGGCATCGAGCGCGATTTCCAGGTCAGACCTCAGGTTTAATTGGGTCAGCAGTTGCCGTATTTGGGGTTCGGGTAACACCCCAACAAACCCTTCGCTGACCGTACCGTCCACCACCACCCGGACATCTGGCACCCCTTCCACACCATAGGTATGTGCCAGATCAGGGTTCTGATCAATATCAACTTTTGCCAGCACAAAGTCATACTCTTGAACCAACTTTTCCAGCATTGGCTTGAGCATCTTGCATGGCCCACACCAGGTAGCAAAAAAATCTACCAGAACAGGTTTTGCGTAGGACTTTTCGATCACTTCGCGATCGAAGTTACTGTTATCTACTGAAATCGACGATCCCATACGGTCATTCCGGGCGAACACATAGTAGCTTCATGCCAGCCTAGCAGACATCCCCCGGTTTGCACGCTATTAGTTTGGTTGGATCGGTCGGGTCAGGGCGACCGAGTAACAGAGGCGATCGCCCCGTGACAGCAGTTCCCCGGCAAGAACCGGCTTATCACCACTGGTGTAGGTCGTATAGCGATAACTCATCAAGGGATAACCGAGGGATACATCTAAATGCTCGCTCAATTCAGGATCCGCATGGGTCGCTTCCAACAGAGCTTCGATACGGACAATACCAATACCATGCTGTTCCAACGTAGGAAACGTCATCTGGTGCTTTAAAGCGCCAGCAAACGTTTTACCCAACCTGGGTAAGATATACACACAATCAACGGCAACGGGGGTGTCATCGAGCAAAATCAACTTTTTCTGAAAATACACGTGCCGTGTACGATTACCCAGTTGCAAGGTCTGTTGCATCTCGACTGGGGGTGTTACCGATTTAAATACCAGGTTGCGAACGGCAGTATGAACTCCCTGCCGGGCCATTTCTTCACTGAAGAAAACAAATGGCTCAGACAATCGGTAAATGACCTTGCGTTGTTCTTTGACAAATACGCCTTTACCCTGCCTCGCGACGACTAATCCCTGGTTCACCAAATTGGCGATCGCCCGTCGCACCGTAATACGACTAACCCGAAATCGCTCAATTAATTGATATTCACTGGGTAATTGCTCACCAGGGGCATACGTACCGCTCACAATTTGCTGCCGCAATTGCTCAGAAATTGCTAGATGCAGGGGAGTTTGTTCCTGCGGTGTACCCGGAATAGTCATGCGAAACGCTACGCCGCAAATTGCGGAGAGACACCACACGGTTTATTCTCTCATCACTGGTGAAATATGAAGCGATTTTTCTCAATCGGTAGTAATATTTGGCCACGTATGGATAAGGCAATTGGGGTAGCGCCCTAGAGGGAAAGATGGTGAGAGGGTGCGCAATGCCCGCTCTCACCATCTCCCACCCTCACTTTTTTAATCCCTAGCCTTTCCCCAATAGGACTACCGCACTTGGCACAGGCGTATTAACAATTCACATACTGCTGCAACTCCCAGGCTGTCACCTCAGCATTGTGATCATCCCATTCCTGATATTTGAAATCCAGGTAGGTTTTAGCACTCGCACCCAACATGGTCATCAACACATCATCCTGGGAAAGGGCACGGAGAGCTTCCAGTAGACTGGTAGGCAAAACAGGCAGGTTAGAAAATTCTGCGCCCCGCACAAACATATTTGCGTCGATCCGGTTACCGGGTTGACGTTGGTGCGCAATGCCATCCAACCCGGCAGCCAGCAACCCCGCTTGAGCCAGGTAAAGGTTGACCGAACCATCGGTCAGGCGGCATTCAAACCGGCCAGCATCGGGAATCCGTAACATATGGGTACGATTATTTCCACCATAGGAAACATAGCGAGGACTCCAGGTACTCCCCGAACTGGTCATAGTTGCGCCCAATCGCCGGTAGGAGTTGATGGTGGGACTACAGAGAGCGGCCAAGCCACGGGCGTGGGTCAGTACACCCCCCATAAACTGATAGGCAAGGGAAGATAAGCCCATGCCATCGGTAGTGTCTAGAAAGGCATTGGCACCATCATTCCACAGGCTCATATGAACGTGGGCACCATTCCCGGTGAGATGGCTAAAGGGCTTGGGCATGAAGGTAGCCGTCAACCCCCGTTGTTCTGCGAGGGTTTTGACCATGTACTTGAAAAAGACGTGGCGATCGCCCGTCGTCAGCGCATCACCATATGTCCAGTTAATTTCAAACTGGCCATTCGCATCCTCATGGTCACATTGGTAAGGCTCCCACCCAAGGGTTTCCATGTAACTCACCAGGGTCGCAATCAGGTCAAACTGCCGCATTAAATTCAGCTGGTCGTAACAGGGACGGGTGGCAATATCCAGGACATCGGCAACCTGATAACCGTTCTCCGTTTGCCGCAGCAACATAAACTCTGCTTCAACACCCGTTTTATAGCTGTAGCCCAGTGACTCACACTGTTGCAGAACTTTTTTGCAAATAACCCGTGGTGATGCCTCAAACAGTTCACCGTTCAGGTAAACATCACTGGCAACCCAGGCAACATTCGGCTGCCAGGGTAACACGATCGCAGAGGCGGGATCGGGAATAGCCGCAATGTCATTCGCATCAGGGCCCAATCCTAAATGGCAGGCAAAGGGAGCAAAAAATGCCCCAGCACCTTCAACGGTCGCAATCTTCGCAGCAGGTACCAGTTTCGCCCGAGTGCCCCCCAGCAGGTCGGTAAAGGATACCAGAAAAAAGTCTAGTTTCCGTTCCTTTGCCAGTTCTGCCAGTGACCTAGTCTGCTCGCGCGGCATCATCCCAACCATTGACGGCCCTCCAATGGATTTGCCCTCCAGTAAATCAAGCCTGCTATCCCAGGTTTGTATCGCAAACTACGTCCGCCAGAGACGCTTCATTGTTAGGTGGTGGGGAAGTATAACAATTAACGACCACCCCGAACCGTGATGCTAGCCGAAACAGCCATACCCAAAACCGCCGATGTTGTTGTGATTGGTGGCGGTTGTATCGGGGCTTCCGTGGCGTTGCACCTGGCCGAGCACCAAATCGGCAACGTTGTCCTCCTGGAACAGAAAGACCTGGCTCATGGGGCATCGGGTAAAGGCATTGGGATTATTCGAACCCACTATACCCATCCCGCTCTGGCACAGTTGGCGTATGAGTCACTGCAACTGTTTCACCACTTTCCAGAACGGTTTGGCGGGTATGATGCGGGGTTTAATCCTTGTGGTTACTTTATCCTGGTGGGTGACTCTGATGTGGGCACCCTGTCCCACCTCGTAGCCCAACATCAAGCATTGGGGATTAATGTCCAACGGGTCAGTTCTGAAGATGTGGCGGCGATCGCCCCCCTCGTTACCTTAGAGGATGTGGCCGCCATCGCCTATGAACCTGATTCTGGGTATGGTAGTCCGTCCCAAACCACGATCGCCCTGGCGAAACGGTCGATCGATTTGGGTGTTACCGTCCATACCCAGACACCCGTGCAGGCAGTCAAACGGGACCCAACTGGCAAAATTGCCAGTGTGGTGACTCCAAAGGGAGAAATTGCTACGCGCACAGTCGTTGATTGTGTTGGGCCGTGGGCGAGACAATTTGCGCTCCATCTGGGACTGGAGTTTCCGGTGATGCCCGTCGTCGAGCATGTCGTCGTGATGGAACGTCCCACTGCCGTGGCCCCTTTCCATCCGGTACTGTCCGATTTAATCAACCTCTGCTACATCCGCTCGGATGCGGATCAGGCATACACCCGCATTGGCAATTCTGACCCCAAATATCATCAGCAATTTGCCCTACCCAATGCGGATCAGTTCCAGGGACAACAGTTTCCCGGCATTTGTGACGAACTACAGCAAAAGTTGCTCCGCCGCTGTCCGGTGCTGGAACAAGGATCCCTGGTAGAAACCTATGCCGGCATTTGGGGAGTCACACCTGACTACCAACCTATTATTGATGCCCTCAAAGAGGTTCCCGGTCTGTATTGTGCCGTTGGCTTCAGTGGTCACGGGTACAAACTGAGTCCAGTCATTGGCGACCTGGTGAGCCAGATGGTGACAGGTGCAGCGACTCATACCGGTAATCCCCAGCGCGATCGCCTGCACCTGTTTCGATTAAGCCGCTTTGCGGAAAATGACCTGGTCAAAGCACCCGTCAGCTATTCCCAGGCCAGGGGATTGCGATGACTGGTCACTCAGCTCTGGCCACTAAACTTTGGTAGTGCCCGCCGGACAAACAACCTCCTTACCCTGGAGCAGAGGCGTGGCGGGAGGAGCCTGGGAGGGTTGCTTACTGGCACAAACCCCTGACAGAGTGACATCATTGTTGCCCTCTTTCAAACTGTAGACAGCAGCCGAATAACTGGTTAAACCTGGTTTTTGGGCGATCGCGGTCGACACGACTCGCTGGCCTTCACCGCTCATATTGAACTGGTAGTTGGGGTTATTGGTTGGCAAGGTACTCCCTAACTCACTGGGACTCATTGCAAACCGCTTTTGTTTGGTAAAAAATTCCGTTTGCCGTTGCAGCAGATCGTTCAGAACACCAACCGCTTTATCGCCTTCGGCAGAAGCCAGAAAGGGAATGACCCCAACCGTATCCCCATCGTTTCGCGCGGTCGTCGCAGTAGGGCGGAGGCTCCGCTTTGACTGTTGGCGGGCACGGGTAAGTTCCTGCTGGTAGCTGGTCAACAGTTTGCGGGCAGTGGCATAGTTCGGGTCAGAACGGGGTACAACCTTGAGAAAATCCAACGCCTGTTGATACTGGGCAATCACCAAACTCCAGTCCTCCGGAGTGAGCGCTGCCTGGGCAAGAGATGTTGCCCCCGTCGCTTTTTCGACCGCCTTCTGAAAGGCATTCGCGGGAACGGTCGCTACCGGCGATGGCACCGGGGTCTGTTGGTTGACCGTTGTAGAGGCTGCCAGCGGCACGGAGGGAGCGGGTGTTGGTGCTGCGACCTGCGACTGGGAGGTACTACAAGCAGGCAAGAGTAGCACTACCAGGGCGATCGCCGCGGGACACGATAGATGCTTTGAGATAGTTTTCATAAGCCTGGAGGATCAAATTCACCGAGCGATCAAGCATAAGTGAGTGCTGAAAAACAGCACCTCACATTTATAGTCAACTCTGCCGTTATAGCGATTTGCGATCGCGCTTGCCAACCCACCCAGTAGAGGAAAGCATCGTTCTAAAGGGAAATGACCCGCTCTTCCAGACGAATGCGCGTAGGTGGTTTAATCGGAATTAAAATTTGGAATTCAGCCCCCTGACCGGGTTCAGAAACGCATTCCAAACTACCACCATGTTTCTCGACGACAATCTGATAACTGATGGATAGTCCCAGTCCCGTTCCTTTGCCAACCGGTTTAGTCGTAAAGAATGGGTCAAAGAGATGTTGCCTGACTGATTCATTCATGCCCGGCCCATTATCTCGAATGCGAATCAACACGGATGGAACAGACACTTTGGTAGCTAAATGGGGGATGTGCGCAAGATCAATACCAGCGATCGCACCATTCTCCTTACTCACAACCGTTGTGCTGATGGTAATGATGCGTGGACCTTCCTGGCCATCAATCGCATCAATCGCATTTGCCAACACATTCATAAAGACCTGGTTTAATTGTCCAGCGTAACAATCGACGGCAGGAAGTTCACCATACTCCTTCACGACCTGAATACCCGTGTGATGGGTGGTTGGCTTGAGGCGGCTCTGCAGAATGAGCAGGGTGTTATCAATGCCCTCGTGGATATCGACCGGCTTCATTTCGGCCTCATCCAGGCGAGAGAAGTTACGGAGTGACAGGACAATTTGCCGGATCCGTTCTGCGCCCATCATCATGGATGACAGCAACTTGGGCAGATCTTCTGCAATGAAATCCATATCGATTTCTTCAGCCCGTTGCTGTACCTCTGGCACTGGTT
>CAZGDE010000031.1:0-29566 GCA_964524315.1 uncultured bacterium | reverse complement strand
GTAAGCTTTGTCGCCTTCAGTCCTGATGCTCAAATGATCGCGGTTGGTGAAGATAATCAAATGCTGAAAATCCGAGATGTTCGCACCGGAAAAATTCTGCAAACCTTTGCTAATTTAGGGGCATCTCTAACGGCTGTAGCGTTTACGCCTACTCAACAACTGGTGGTTGGTGCGGTTGGCAAACGGGTTCAAGTTTGGGATCTGCGAACTGGAGAACTCCGAAAGGTGTTCGCAGGGCACAAAGGGTCGATCAATCATTTGCTTGTTAGTGAGGATGGCAGAACTTTGTACAGCCTGGGGGAGGATCGGGCGATCGCCTGGAATTTAGAGAGTGGAGAACTTCTACGGGTATTTCCAAAAGAATCTGGCACGGCAATGACCGGGCGAGTTGAAAAGCAACACCTGGTCACGGTTCACTCAGATGGAATGCGAATCTGGGACAGAAAAACAGGTATCTTAGCTCGCGTCGAACGAGACACTTCAACTCACCCACTGGATATGAAAACGGTTCGTTGTGCAGACCGATACCTTGTCAGTAGTGACTCGGATCAACGGTTCAAAGTTTGGGAAATATCAATGCTTAGGAAATAGTTATGTTAAGCGAAACATCAGAAAAAACAATGCACCGCGTCCGATGGGCACTGACACTCGGATGGCTGCTCCTGATTGCATCCCTGTACTTTGACCCAGTTACAAAATTCTTTTTAGACCCCAGCACAACCTGGAGTCCCTTTCGGCTTGATCCATCGTCTTACCTTGACCCAACCAAATGCCCCAAAATTCAAGGGCAGTGTGTGGTTCAAGACCCTCGCTACATGAGTGCCATGATTTGGTGGACGATCATCGTGCCAGCCGCTATTTTGATTCTGATATCGGTTGGTCATGAGTTCTGGAGGCGCATTTGTCCACTTTCCTTTATCTCCCAAATTCCACGCGCATTAGGGATTCAACGCAAGCGAAAAGTCGTTGATGCTGCCGGAAATGTCCGACGGGATGTTGTCACCATCGGAGACAATTCCTGGTTGGGTCGTAATCGTTTGTGCGTTCAGTTTGGGTTATTTCTTGCAGGACTATCAGCGCGTTTGCTGTTCGTCAATGCCGATCGCACGGTGCTGGGATTGTTTCTACTAGGAACTATGCTCTGTGCAGTTTTAGTGGGATATCTGTACGCCGGAAAGTCATGGTGCAATTACTTCTGCCCAATGGCACCCGTGCAATTGGTTTATACAGGTCCGCGATCGCTCTTGGGCAGTGAAGCACACCTTAAACCCAAGCCTGCAATCACCCAGTCCATGTGCCGCACCGTAGACCCACAGACGGGGCAAGAACTAGGTGCCTGTGTTGCCTGTAAATCTCACTGCATTGACATTGATGCAGAAGATTCCTACTGGGCAGGACTCTACGATCGCGGACGAGATGTGATTGCCTATGGTTATCTGGGGGCAGTCATCGCTTTCTATTTTTACTACTGGCTGTATTCCGGGGATTGGAGCTACTACTTCTCTGGTGCTTGGACACGGGAACAAGGTCAGATGACTCACCTGTTTGATCCAGGGTTTTACTTCAATGGGTTAGCCATTCCCATTCCTAAGCTCTTTGCCGCTCCACTCACCTTTATTGTTTTTGTTGCCATTTTTGTGGTGATTGGACGACTTGCTGAGACGGGATGGCGCAATTTTCGGTCGGTGCAGGGACGACCTGTTTCAGCAGAACAGGCACGGCATTTTATGTTTACCAGTTTTACAGCCGTATCCTTCTGGACGTTTTTCACCTTTGGGGCACGTCCCTGGGTGAACCAGTTGCATCCGGTTTTGTTTTATGGATTCAATGCTCTAATCGCCGCTTTGGGGTTTGCATGGTTATTGAGAACTTTATACCGAAGTCATGCTCAATATGAACGCGAACGCATAGCAACCAGTCTCCGAAAGCAGCTAAGAAAGATTCTAGACCCCTCCATGCTAGAAGGTCGATCGCTTGAAGATTTAAGTCCAAATGAGGTCTATACGTTGGTCAAAACGTTAGACAAACTATTACCTGAGCTATCCAGACAGTCACGTCTTCAAGCCTATATTGGCGTTGTTCAGGACCTCCTCAATCAGCAGGTTGTGAGTGAAGCAAACAGTTTGAAGTTTTTCAATAAATTGCGACAAGACCTCAATCTCAAGGATTTAGACCATTTTGAGGCAATGGAAGCGATCGCCCTCACTCAACCTGAACTTCTGGTGTCACAAGAACCAATAAACTCCACTTCCGCTGATTCTAAAACGGTCGCCAAAACTGTGCGAAGAAGGCGCGATCGCAACGGAACGGTCGCCTTTGGTGAAGCACCCGGTCGGTCTCGGCGATAACGCCACCATCTAGCAATCTCATTTGTTCAAGCAGTTTAGTGCAGGTATTTCCTTATGTTGAGATTCAAATCAGTCAATTTTCAGCAGCAGGTATTCAACGAATACACCCTTTCTCAGAAATACCCTGAACAAACTGAGTGGATCATTGGACGGTGCGACACCTGTGACCTAATTTTAGATAGTCCCGTTGTTAGCAGTGTGCATGGTCGTATCCAGTTCACCGAGGGGGAGTACTATTTCGTTGACTTGGGCAGCCGCAACGGTTCGTTTATCAATGGCAAAGACGTGCAGCCCAATCAACGAGAATTGCTCCAGCTTGGCGACTTGCTCCAGCTCGCCGAAACCTATCTGCATATTGAAGAACTCGAACCAGTTGACCTCTCAGGTTCATCAACTATACCAAGCCATTTGCAGGGATCTACCTGGACGGCTGAAGAAATTACGGTGCGCTGCTGTCGCATTATTCAAGAAACGACAGATATCCGAACGTTCTGGTTTATCGCAGAGCCTGCGGTTCGATTTGATCACTACCTGCCAGGACAGTTTACTAATTTAGCCGTTGAAATTGACGGACAGCAGGTAATTCGCCCTTACTCCATCTCCTCGTCTCCAACCTCTCCAGGCTCTATCGCTTTGACGATTAAGCGAGTGCCCAGCAGTAGATCTGATGTGCCGCCAGGACTTGTTTCTAACTGGCTCCATGACAACCTGATCGTGGGCGATCGCCTGAAGGTTTTGGGTGGTCCGTTAGGAGGCTTTACGTTTCTGCCAGATGCTCCATCCAGGCTGCTTCTAATTTCAGCAGGCTCCGGCATCACTCCCATGATGTCAATGGCACGATGGCTTTATGATTCCTTTGCCGATATTGACATTGTGTTTCTCCACAGTGCTTGCACTCCAGAAGACATTCCCTTCTACGATGAGCTACTGCTGATCGACAAACACATGCCGAACTTCCAACTGGAGATTACGGTTACCCGGCAACGTCCCGGAGTGTCCTGGGCAGGGCACAAAGGGCGGATCTCCTTGGCAATGCTCCAGCTTGCTGCGCCTGACCTGCATGAACGTTCTGTTTTCGTGTGCGGTCCTGATGACTTTATGCAGAGGATTCGTTCAACTCTGGAAAACCTTGGTTTTCCAATGAATAATTATCACCAGGAAAGCTTTGGTGGGTTTAGGGCATTTGAAGAAGCTCCAGAGCCAACAGAGGACGATGTATGGGCTGAGGAGAGCGCACAGCAAGAGCATATACCCGGTCAAAAGGATCAGGGACAAACTCAGATTGTCACCAGTAACAGCAGTAGCTTAAATGGGTATCAGCCTGACTCCACTTCCGTGGTTACATTCACGAAATCTCAGAAAGAGATTGCTGGCGATCTCTCGATCCTGGAACTAGCCGAAGACGCAGGAGTTTCAATCCCGAAAGCGTGCATGATGGGAGCCTGCGGAACCTGTAAGGTTAAAGTTACTCAAGGGTCAGTTGAATATAAAGCAACTCCTACAAACCTGACTTCTACCGATAAAGACGCAGGATATGCCCTTGCCTGTGTTGCTACTCCCGTAGGTCGAGTTGCTGTAGAAGCGTAACAAAAGAAAAGTGGAGGTGTTGCACCTCCACTTTTGCATCTAGTCATCATTGTGGCTGTTATTAGGCTCATTTGATGCACTTGGTTTAGACTGCTGAACCGTCGAAATTGGACGCTCACTGGTTTGCGGCTCGGTTGTTAGCAATGGGGCTAAATCGATGGGAGCATATTGCACAACTAGCCAATAACGACCAGCTTTCTGCGGTTGAGTCCCTGTAAAAACGACCGTGTACTCGCCCGTTTCCGGCAATTTCATGCGGATAAACGCATCAACGGTTCCAGGAGCCGCGTTTGTTCGAGCAATCAATCGGTTGCCAGGACCATACAGCAACACGTAAGGGGTCAGGCTTAAGTTGTTGACCTTGCGGTAGTCCTTGCTCCCTTTGACTTGAATTTGAACTGGAGTCCCTGCTTGTCCCGAAAACTTGTAAGCTTCCAGGTAGTATCCGTTCAGTCTGGCATCTCTGCTGTCAAGAATTCCTGGTATCACAGTTCCGAGCTTAATCGGCGTTGTTTTAACCTGAGTGCCTGCTTGACCGTCTGCCACCACTTGTTCACCAATCGATGATATTGGTGCTATTTTTATCTGTTGGGCATTAACCTGATTATTCAATACAACAGGCACTAGCAACAATCCAAGAATAAAGCCAGGTAACATTCCTAAACCTAAAAGGTGAAACGTATTTGAACTCAATCGATGAACCGATCTAACTACAACCATAAGACTTTCCTCAAATACAAAAGTTAATGTTGATTTTGAACGTTCTAATTGAACCGTTTCGCTTACCTAACCATGCCTTTAGGCAAATCAGATCTATGGACTCTGACTGTTGAACTCGCATCCGAAACTTTCGCTGCCCTGCTGTTAATTCTCATTGCTTTGGTAGTGTTGAAAGCAGGGCTAATTAGAAGCGGACGATTTTTCAGCAGTGGATCTGTAAATGTGCTCAGTGTCGTGGTGCTTCCTAACTGCGGAGAAATGTTGTCTGTATCTTTGGAGTATGGCAATGAATTAAACGGACTGAGCATTGTTATGACAGTCGTTGTTTGCACAGTGGCAGGTGTTGTTCCTTCTTGCGGCACGTTCGTTTTGAGTTGATCAAACGCTACTATTTGTTCTTGAATTGATGAAGGTTTATCCTTAACAGGGCTTTTGGCAACTGGCTCCTGCGTTGTTGCGGAGGAAGTTTGATATGAATTCATCCCATTAACAGACTTCATGGTTTGCAGTTCTGTTTTTTCCGTTGTGCCTAAAGTCTGTTCTTTCTTTAAGACAGGAATCATTACAGTGGCTTCAGAAGCAGGTGTGTTCACTGTAGCAGCCGTTTTGTTAAAGGTCGTCGCGGGAATAGGAACTGTTGAGACTAATACCTGTGTTGGTTGAGCCGCTGCGATCTCATTTTGTTTGACATCAACCACTAATGCGTTGTCGATTTTATTGCCCTCGGTAACTGACTCTGCGGAGACTTGTGCGGTCACGACGCTATTGGTAGAAGCGGGCATCCTGGCAACGACTGTCTTGATTGTGATTTTGTCAGGTTGCCCTAACTGATTGGTTGCCAGTTGAAGGAGTTGCTGTACCTGAGCGCTTTGGAAAATGGGCGTTCCCTTCAATTGATCGAGTGATTTGAGCGCGTTACTCCAGTCCTTTTTGGCGATCGCCGTGCGAGCCATTTCAAACTGCTCCCCCTGCTCACCCCAATCCTTTTGCAGTTTTTTGGCTTGGGAGGCGCTGGTGCTCGAAGGGGCAACTGCACCCAGCATGGCTAAAGCGGTTTGAATATCGCCCTTCTGATATTTGTCATTGGCGCGTTGTAATAAACTCTGTGAGAACTCATCCTTGACCTGCTGTGCGAGAGCAAAGTGCTGGCTGTTCTTTGGAACCCCTTCCAGGTTCAAAATCGCTTGCTTAAATCGGTCATTCTTCGCTTCCGCTTGCGCCTGCCCAATCAGCGCCTCATAACTGTCTTCCAGGTCTTGGGGCACAGGTTCAGGAGAATCCGTTAAAGAAATATCATTGCTGGCAACGTTTTCCTGTCCGCCGTTTTGTGTCACACCATAGGTAATCGCTGCGAGAATAACCAGCAAACTTGCCAGAGTCCACCGATTTAGAAGAATCATGAGAAGCCTCCATGAACGTGATTAGGGTAGAAAAGGCACAAAAAAGTACAAAAACCATTCAGCGTAAACTATGCGCCATAGAAGGCGCTCCATTGACTAGAACTGACGGCATAACGAAACTAGCGGGATTTGAGAGAGTAACAGTAATAGAAATATTCTGTGATTTGAGCGTATCATCCTACAAACAATACTTTCTCTGTCTCTTGTTAGAAGAAGTAGAATTATTTGCTCATCGAGCCGAACGTAAACCGTCAAATGCTTGGACAATTTCCCCGAATACGAAACTAATCGGTGCTCTTGATTCAATCTTGATATTGGCGGTTGTCGCCATGCCAGGAGTCAGGTTGAGCCGTTCATTCCGCCTCTCTAAAAACTGCTTGTCTAAGCGGATCTCTACCGAGAATGCGGTTGTTTGTCCCGTGCGGTCAATGGGCATAGCATCCCTGCCGACCCTGGAAACGGCTCCTTTCACCGATCCAAACTCGGTAAATGGAAACGCATCAATTCTCACCTCTACGGGCATTCCTTCCCGGATTAACCCAATATCCTTGTTTGCCACCTGCACCCGTGCAATCAGGGATTCGTTTGGAACCACCTGAAGCAAGACCTGCCCCGGTTGTGCTAAAACACCTGGCACTCTCTGTCCTAAATCAAAGACAACGCCAGTAACAGGGGAGCGTAAATCCTGTTGCTCCAGGTCAAGGTTGGTCTGATCCAGTTGAGCATTGATTTGAATCAGTTGCCGCTGGTCATCTTTGATGACCGTATCAATCTGAGTATCGATCGCTGCCAATTCCCGCTGGAGTCCTTGAAAGAACTGCCCTACCGCTTGATCTCCATTGGCTTGTGCCTGCATTGCGTTCGACAGCAGCTCACTTCTCTGTACGCGATTTTGAACCATCTGATTTTCCAGGTTGCTAATATCTAACACCCTTTGCAAGTAGCTGTTGCGGGAGATTGCTCCTGCTTTAACCAATGGCTGCAACCGATCGACGATTTCTTGCTCGACCTTCAACCGCCCCGATGTGGTTGAGAGTTGAGCGTTTGCCCCAGACACTTGGGTTTGTAGGGCAGACACTCTGAGTGAGTTGATAGATACCTGGTTCTGTAACTGCTGGTGAAACAGTTGATATCGCTGGCGTTGTGCCGGAGCCAACCCCCTGTCGTCTCCTGTGATTTGAGCAACGAGTAACAGCCGATCCTGGACCCGATTCCGCAATTCAGGCGAAAGCTCCTCACCCGATAGAACAAAGCGCCCCTCCCTGGCTGCCCGCAGTACTTCGACCTCTTTGACCAGTAAATCCCGTTGCCGGGAGAGGGCATCCTTGCGGGTCAGCAGAGGCTTCTTGTCAATCTGCATCAACAACTGGTCTTTCTCAACCTGTTCACCTTCTCGGACCTGAATTGAGGTAATCATTCCGCCTGCACGGGATTGAATTGCCTGGGATGCAGAAAGTGGCTCCAGTTTGCCGCGTGAGGACACCACCACATCGACCCTGGCAAGAAATCCCCATCCGGTAGCTAACGTCAACCCAATCACAATGATTGTGGTGGTGCGTCGAGACATCTTGGATGGAAGTGGCAAGTCCAGCGCAGGATTATCTAATGCCTTTTCTGTTGTCTCTATGGCTAATTGGTAACGCTTTTGCAATGCCCCAACCATGTTTCTAAACCAACGCTTATTCAGACGATTACTCATGTCTTCACCTTTGACTACATCACTACACGGCTTCAACTTTTTGCTGTTGAGATAAGCAGAAATAGCGCCCCTGTAACGCCATCAATTCCTCATGGGTGCCCTGCTCTACCACGCATCCTTGCTCCATCAGCACAATGCGATCGGCATGGCGAATCGTGTTCAAACGATGCGTGATGAAGAAAACGGTGCGCCCCTTAAATGTCTTTGCTAAATTCAGACACACGCGCTGCTCTGTGTTGTAGTCCAATGCAGACGTGGCTTCATCGAGGATCAGCAATCGCGGATTTCGCAGCACCATCCGGGCGATCGCTACTCGTTGGCGTTGTCCCCCCGAAAGCCCTGCTCCCCGTTCCCCAACCTGGGTGCTGTAGCCGTTGGAGAGCTGCATAATGAAGTCATGAGCATCCGCGACTCTAGCCGCTTCAATCACGTCTTCATCTGCAAATGGGTCAAATCGTGTGATGTTGTTCCGGATAGTTCCATCAAAGAGAATCGAATCTTGCGGGACAATGCCAATCTGCTCTCGCAGGGAGAATAGATCTACCTTGCTGATGTCATACCCATCGACATAAATGCTGCCTGCATTCGGCAGATACAGCCGAGGCAAGAGCTTGACCAGCGTACTTTTACCAGAGCCACTTTGACCCGCAACTCCCACAAATGAGCCAGCGGGAATGTCCAGACTGACGTTGGATAACTGCAATTGCCCCGGTTTGAAGCCAAAGCTAATCGCTTCATACTGCACCCACCCTTCAACGGGTGGTAGCGCGACGTTGCCTTCATCCTCTGGCAACACCTCGGTTGGAGCTTCTACAATATCTGCCAGTAGCTCCAACGAAAGGGCTGTTTCCTGGAACCGTTGCCATAGTCTTGACAATCGCACCATCGGACCCACAACATACCCTGCAATAATGCGGAAAGCAATTAATCCCCCTAACGTCAACTCTCCCTTGAGGACTAATCCTGCGCCGATCCACAACACCAGTAGGCTACTTAAGGTGTTAATCAGGTTGCTTAAGGAACCGAATGAGGTGTTAATCATTCCGGTCTTAAAACTGGTTCCTAAATATTGCAGGTATTGGTCTCGCCAGGTTGCCTGTGCCAAGCCTTCCATGTTTTGGGACTTGATTGTAAAAATTCCACCTAGAACTTCGATTAAATAGGATTGAACTCTTGAATTTTGATCCGCTTTAATCCGAATTTGCTTATTGAGAATGGATGCAACCAATAACGTTAGGACAATCACGATCGGAACAAATGCCAACACGCAGATTGTGAGTTGAATACTGTAAAGCAACATCACTCCAACATAGAGGAGTGAGAACAAAACATCCAATACGGCTGTTAGCGCTGTACTGGTTAAAAATTGTCGAATATTTTCTAATTCTGATAGACGTGCGGATAATTCACCGACTGGGCGCTTCTCAAAGAAATTCAGCGGTAAGTTTAGTAGATGATGAACGACAACCGTTCCTAACACTAAATCCACTCGATTAGTTGTACTGGAAAGTAAATAGGATCGAAGGATGGTTAGAATTGCTTCTAAAGACGAAAATGCAACCATCAAAATTCCAAACATGGGAAGTGCAGCACTACTGCTATTGATGATCACTTTGTCAATAATCTGTTGAACTAATAGTGGATTGGCTAACCCTAAAAGCTGCACAAATACAGAGGCAATCAGAACCTGCATCAACACGCCACGATGCTGATTGAGAATGGGTAAAAACCAACTCACTCCAAACTGCTTGAGTGGCGTTTGTGCCTGTCGCTCGATGATCAATGCTTGGCTAACTGGAGTGCCAGCTTCAACGGTAGCGATCGCGATTTGGTCAGCAACATCTTCTGGTGGGAGTGTGGCAACACCTGTCCGAGGCGATCCTACAACGACTCCATTATTGCGAGTTAGATCATACAGAAGTGTCAGGACTCCGTCTTGCATGATCAACGCTGGAAACTGTAAGCGCTTTAAACCAGCAGCGGTAGGAGCAAATTTGACAATCTGTGTTTTTAGTCCCACTGCCTCTGCGACCCAGGCGCAGAACAGTAGACTATCTCCAGTGACATTTTCCCGACGCTGGAGCCAGTGTCGCAAAAGGTCAGGACGAAACGGCACTTTTAGCCGATCTGCCAGCATCCAGAAGCAAGCAACTAAGTCTTCAACTGGATCAAATTCTCTGGAGTAATGAACTGGGTAATGGTTCAGAAACTTTTTCGCTTCACCCTGATTAAGATTTTGCTCCAAAGCTTCTTGTGCTTCTACCAGGGCGATCGCTGATTGCGATTGCGACATTAATTCTGGTTCGATCAAGACTGACACCCCATCTTCTACTTCCATTGGAGTTGGAAGTGAGCCTTTGAGGACGATAGCCGCCAGGAAGTTACGGTCAATGCCGATTATCCGGATCGGAAATGGCGATCCATTTGGAGGGTGTAAATCAACGTGAACCGTGACGGGAGTTCCTATTTCTACTTGTTTGGTTTTTCCACTCACAAGCCACACTCGTTCAGAAGGCAGTCGCAGCGTTTTTGTTTCTGCGTGTAACGATGGTGGCGACCAGTGAATGACCAACGCCATCTGCTCCTGTTCGGTGTATCGAACGACCTCCTTGAGGTTAATATCCAGCCTGGTGGGAAATAACGACAGAAACCGGGATAAGGTATCGTAGAGTTCCATCTGCGTCACACGTTCTGTCAATGCTTCCTCTAAATAGGTGACGGCTAACCTCTCAAAGTCATCGGCTGGTAATGCTAAGGTGATTACCTTGTCTGTTCCGGCTGCGCGTACAGACCCATTCGCAGCACGCCGTAGGAGATTGTCCCATCCCACTACCGCTCCCTCTCCCTTTACCGATAGCGTGGGGCTTTTTGCTACCGCAGCACCTAACAGCCGAATTTTTCCTTGAACCACACAATGGACGACGGGCGGTAATTCTCCTTCTCTGTGAATGATTTCTCCAGGACAGAACGTGCAAAGTGTTAGTTGAGACGCGACTTGCCTTCTAGCGTCTAATGGTAATCGGCTAAATGGATAAACTCTAAAGAAATTGGGGATGAATGAATCAAGCTGCGACTGTTCTGAATCAAGGTTTGTCATTGAAACTCTCCTTTCGTTGTCGCATGGGAAAGAATGCCTTGAACCTGCACACCGTTTGGCAGTGATTTAACCAATTGAATTTGCGATCGCAGCCACTCCATGAAGAGATGCTCAATTAATTCCGATCGCACCGAGTCATTCAAACGAGCAAAAATAAACTGCTCAGGTCGGACAATCCAAAAGCTGCCTTGCACCTGAACAGGACTGTACACCTCTCCTGGTTGCCCACTCCGAAACAAACTGGCAATTTCATCAGGGAGAGTTGAAAATCGAACCGGACCGACTAATCCTCCGGTATGTCGCTCAAAATCCTGAGAATACTGCTGTGCTAACACCGCAAAATCCGCGCCATCGTCACGAATTTGAAAATATAGTTCTTCTGCTAATGCTAAGTCTGTGACTTTGATGCGTCGGAACCCTATCTGGTCTAGATCCTGCTTCCGCCGCAAAAACTCAGCTTCAATCCGATCTGCAAACAGTAGCCTTTTTAGCTTTCTGACTTGCAAATCTCTCAGAACAACCGTCTTTACATATACGGGAGAAACGCCTTTGCTCTCACACCATTGAACTAGGAACTGATCGAAATCTTCTGGCATTTGAGCTGATCCAGTAAGCGCGCGAACCACCTCTTCCTGGGTCAATCGAACTTGCGGGAGGACATCATCTAGAACCACATGCCCAATCAGTGACTCCAGCAGTTTGTATCGCACCAGAGACGATACAAGCTGTTCTCCCGTTAGTAGGTGATTTCCAATCTTTAAGCAGGCTTCCATATTTCAACTTTGAGCTTAAGGATTTGCAGCTTGCATAGAGTTAATCGCTTGCTTCAAGTCTTGAACTCTTTGACTCCCTAGCAATGCAGGATCTTGAATGAGCGAAATTGTTGACAGGGCTGTGGTACAGCGGCGTTCTTGATGGAATTGTTCAGCCAGTTCTAAGATCATTAAATTCTTGAACCAGGTTTTTCTCAGTTGAGCGTACTGCTGTTGTGCCGGAGAATTAGCAGGAATCGTTTCAGCAAGGTCGATCGCGCCATCAATATCCCCTTGCTCATATTTGGTTTGAGCTTGCTTGAAGACCTCATCAGCCCACCGCTGTTTAACTTGCAGAAGTATCTTTGCTTCTTCTGAATTAGCGGGTTGAATTTTGTCTATGGTAGCGATCGCGGCTGAGAAATTACCTTGTTTGGCTAATTGTTGTGCCGTGTTAACCAAATCAATAGCACTGTTGGATGTTGATTTGGGCGTTGGTTGAGCTTGAGCGACAGAAGGAGATGAAAATACACTAGCTGCTGAAGTTAGGGATGGATAAATCCGCCAAGCAATGCCGACGATCGCGCTGATAGTAACAAGAGCCAAGAAGGACACCATTCGCCTTTTCATATGAAACTCCGGAGAAAATAATTCGAGAATTTGCCAAGATAAAAAATATTCATGCCCCGGAGGACATGAATATTGCCCTGGGTAGCTTTCAGGGTGGGGAATTGAATTCGAGTCAGATAGACGAATTCAAACGGCTTTTCTATAAACTAATTAAACGCAACAGGGAGTTTGGTTAAATCACTCATTGGGTGGAGATGCAATACTTTTAATTGATAAATAAACTAATTGTATTATTAGTGTTGTATTTTCTTTAAAACAAAAAAGCCAACCTTGTGTGGTTGGCTAAACTTGCTCGGATTGGTAGGTCTGAGCTAAGGAGGTGCGAGGAAAATGTTAAATGATCGCTACTAGCACTGAGAGTAATTTTGATTTTGAAGAAGAGAGAACGCACAGATTGCAATATCGCAGAAACCCGACGTTTAGTAACCTGTCTGAGTAAACTTACATCTCATACTTCAAGTTTTATGAAACGAAATCTTGGGGCTGGAGAACTCTACCTTTGGATGGGGGGTTAAAATACCCCTGAAAGAAACAAAAGTACTTGTGTTGTTTGTAGAATGCGAAGAAATTAGGCAGATTCTGTTGTAGCAAGAGGGAGTGAAAACCGAAAAGCGGTTCCCTCGTTCAGCTTACTCTCTACATTAATTTGTCCACCCTGGACTTCTACCAGGTGCTTTGTAATTGCCAATCCAATTCCCGTGCCGCCTGCATTTTGCTTTCGAGAAGACTCCGATCGCCAAAATCGATCAAACACACGAGGCAGGTCTTCTGGGGTGATGCCAACTCCCGTATCAGAGACTTCAACCCATATTCGCGTCATGTCACTCCAAGCTCGAACCGTCACATGTCCTTGTTCTGTATAGCTCAAGGCATTACTAATCAGGTTGATGAGAATCTGCCGAACGCGATCGGGATCTGCAAATATATCAGGCAGAATTGTCGAACAATCTAGTTTTAAGCGAGTCCCCTTGCGATTTCTGACTGATAAGGCTCGAATAACACTATTCAACAGCGGATTTGGGTCAAGCACCTGCAAATGTAATGGGAGATTGCCAGTCTCCACTTTGGAAAGGGTTTTCAAGTCTTCCAATAGTCGAGCCATTCGCTCGGCTTCTTCATGGAGTTGCTGTCCAACTGATGGAGTAAGCGGTATCTCTCCATGACTCACCAACTCCAGATACCCACGAATCACCGTTAACGGGTTTCCCAATTCATGTGCCAGATCCCCAATCACTTCTCGGCGACGCTCTTCTACCCCCTGTAAACGATTTGCCGCACTATTCAGGGTTAGCCCTAACCGATGTAGTTCAGGGATAGTGCTGGGAGGAATTCGGGCATTGAGATTGCCACTATTGAATTGTCGAATCGCTCGCTCAATTCCTCGAAGTGGACGGTCGATCGTTTCTGTTAAGGTCCAGGTAATTAGACCAACGGTCACGAAACTAACAAGCACAGCCAGGTGAGTTCCTCGATCGTTCACTTGCTCAGATATTTCAAGCAGTAGATTCGCATCTTTTTTTTCGGACGCTGGTTTGGATGGGTTAGTTAATACCGTATCGGAAACTTTCTCCTCAAACGTCTGGGCTTTGTAAATGTGAGCAATGCTTGTCGCACTGACTAAAGTGACCAGCATCACCAGAAAATTTGTTAAGACTAATCGCAGACGCAAGCTGAGAGAAGTTTGTCCTTTAGGTAAAAAATCTCTCGCACTCATAGCTAATAATGCTGCTTCTCAATAAACATTCCTGAAAAATAATTAGGGGGCATCATCAAAACTGTACCCAACTCTTAGATGGGTCTTGATGTAACGTTCTCTATTTTCGGGAGGGCAGATTTTGTCTCGCAAGCGTTTAATGTAGCTGTCCATCGAACGTTCGTCCCCCACGAAGTTTTCTCCTCGTACCGCATTGAGTAGCTGACTCCGAGAAAACACGACTCGTGGTCGAGTTGCCAGTTTGTACAGCAAATCAAATTCTACTGGGGATAATATAACTGCCTCCCGTTCCTCTCCGGGTACTCGTTGCACAAACACTTCTCGTCGGGCTGGATCAATTAGAAAGTGAGGGGTTTCGAGGGGGCGCTGATCTGGATGGTTTAGTCGTCTTGGTCGCCTGAGCAGCGCCCGAACTCGTGCGATTAGCTCTTGAGGACTAAATGGTTTAGAAAGATAATCATCCGCTCCAGTTGTGTACCCCATGATGCGATCGCCCTCAGACGCTTTAGCCGTCAACATCATAATCAGTGGCTCTTTTTTGGGGCTTTTACGAATTTGTTCACACACATCTAACCCATTCATTCTAGGCAGATTCAAATCCAGTATGACAACATCGGGTTCCTTCTGCTCAAATAACTTCAGCCCAGACTCGCCATCATAGGCGACTGAGCAAGAATAGCCTTCGGTTTCCAAGCACCTACGAATCAAGGATGCAATGTTGTACTCGTCTTCTACTACCAAAATCTCCATAATCTAAAACCTATGCGCGTTGATCAGGAAATCACCATGTGTAGAAAAGCCATTTTTCCTTCGCGCTATTGACGCAATCCCTCACACCAATTTTGCCATCCACTACAAAATTCATCTCTACCTTGATAATGACATTTTTACCAAAAGTTCGGTCTACTGGCTTTGGATGGTAGTTTCACAAAATTAGTACGTGTCAGTTGCCAGTTTGAATGTACGGTTCTTGACTCTAGCAACAAGTTGCGAATGCCATAGAAATCCTGAGCCGTGCCATGCCCATGCCACATCGTCTATCTAATCTCAAGACTAGAACCCTCGTTCATCTAGAGTCCTATGACCTGGTTTCTTAATCATTGAGAGAAAGATATGCCAACAACCACAACCTTCGCTCCTTCCCCGGATGAAACCGTTGCTGAGATAACTCGTCAACAGCTGAGACTGTCACTGTCAATTCCTTTAGCTTCAGAAGAAACTCCTCCTGTCATCTCTCAATCAAAGTCAGACAAGCACTTTGGCTTGCGATCGCTATTTGCTCAATTCTTTACGAGTGAGTTTCGTGCTCGACTCCGGAGAATAGCTCCCTGGCTTATCTCTGGTGGCGTTTTGAGTCTGAATCTGGTCATGCACGCTCCCACCTTTGTTTTGGGTGCTTGCATTGCTGGGCTGACAGTACAAATTGTCAAAGCCATCATCAAGAGTAATCCTTTGTGCCAGCGCATCTGGCAAACGTTGCTAGAAAAAGCTGGTCTTCCTGAGCATAAGCTGCCCTGGATGTCTGTTTGCTTTGGGTCTGGTGCTTGGCTGGCAGCCGCATTCCCTTCCCATGCTCTATTTTTTCAAGCCGCTGAAGAGTATGTTCAGACCATTTTTGCAGGTGCAAATACGGGTGGTGGAGCAGCGGGTGTTGATGGACTCATCCCTTTGCTATTCGGTACGCTGCGGGTTATTTTCGTCCTCTACATCGGAATTGCACTGGTTCGTGTGATCAACGCCTTTAGAAATGATGAAGACTGGGTGCGATTCGTTGCCTAGAAACCATGCCCTATATGGGTTTGGAGGATTAGGCGCAAGGTCTTTACAACCTTGACAACTGAGTGACCATGTAGGTGAGAGACCTACCCCGTAGGTGCAACGGTGACAGCACTTCCCCTATCTGCGCGACTGGCTATCAAGTGGGTGAAGCGGGGATGAACGGCAGACTTCCGAGAATCGTACTCGGCAACCCTGCCTAGCAAGAATCTATGGGTAGCGAAAGCAAAGATGCGTTAAACCATCGTCACGTCGAATGGGCTACGACGATTATCGCCCAAGCCAAAAGGCAAGGAAAACGGGAACTGGCGACTCCAGTCTCGACCAGTGAGCACTTCCCATCAACCCGGTGGAGAAGCATCGCCCTAAGGATTCAAACAATGGTCATTCGGAACGAAGTAACCCGCCCCTACGGCTCTCTAAGCCCTTGGTTTAGAGTAGGCAGCCAAGCCGCAAGCCTGGAGCGGGAGGGATTGTATCAAAAGCAAACGCCTGGAGTAATGCCCAGGATAAGCAAACAGATACACGATGGATTGAGGGTAATGAAACAAGTCGCAGTACAGAAGTCTAAGACTGAGCAATCTGCTCCAGTGGAATGGAAAGCACTTCCTTGGCACAAGCTAGAGGTCGCTGTTTTCAAGCTGCAAACGCGGATTTACCGAGCTGAAAAGAACAATGATGTGAAAACAGTTCACGCCCTGCAAAAGACCCTGATTCGGTCTTGGGCAGCACGGTGTCTTGCCGTTCGCAAAGTGACTCAAGATAACCGAGGGAAAAACACAGCCGGAGTGGATGGGATTAAATCCCTGACTCCCGCCCAACGGATGCAATTGGCGCATGACCTGAGGTTAAGCGACCAATCAGCGCCAGTGAAACGAGTGCTGATCCCCAAACCGGGGAAATCAGAACAACGTCCCCTTGGCATTCCGACTTTGCCCGAACGCGCCAGACAAGCCCTGGTCAAACTAGCACTCGAACCTCAATGGGAAGCGAGATTTGAACCGCATTCCTATGGGTTTCGACCGGGGCGCTCCCCGCATGATGCGATCCGAGCGACTCAAACTGCAATCCAGCAGAAAGCAAAATATGTACTCGATGCTGACATTGCAAAGTGCTTCGACCAAATTGACCAGGAAAAGTTGTTGGAGAAGATGGATACCTTTCCCACACTCAGACGACAGATTCGAGCTTGGCTAAAATCTGGAGGTATTGACGGGAACGATTGGTTCACAACCGAACAAGGAGTTCCTCAAGGTGGGGTGATATCCCCCCTGCTCGCAAATATTGCATTGCATGGGATGGAAACTTACTTACAACAACTCTACCCACCCTACTACCCCACTCAAGATGGGAAACGCCGAACAGTTCACTCACCCAAATTGGTTCGATTTGCAGACGACTTTGTCGTTCTGCATGAAGACCCAAAGGTGATTGAAGGATGCCAGGTGGCTATTTCAAATTGGCTGAAAGAGGTTGGACTCACGCTTCATCCCGAAAAAACTCGAATTACCCACACCCTAAACCCGGTGAACGGTCAAGTTGGATTCGACTTCCTTGGGTATCACTTCCAACAACATAAAGTTGGAAAACACCGAGCCAGTCGAGTTACCAAAGGAAACTATTGGGGCGAAATCACGAGTCAATCACTGGGATTTAAGCTCTTTGTCACACCCAGTGCAGATAGCTTAAAACACCATCTCGCACAGGTGAAAGAAATCATCCAACGTCACAGCCATGCACCACAAGCGGCATTAATCAAGGCATTAAACCCGGTAATTCGAGGATGGGCACGGTACTTCGGCTACTTTAATTCCAGAGATCAACTCTCTCAAGCAGATTTTCAAACATACTTGAAACTTCGAGCTTGGGCGATGGGGCGCTGCTCCGGCAGAGGAACTCGAAAAGTCGCAGAGAAGTATTGGAATGTAGGGGTTGTTGGACATTGGACATTCGCAGATGGAGAGGTCGTACTGACTCGTCATACTGACCATCACAATGACTTCTTTGTCTCAATCAATAGTCAAAAGTCTCCCTTCGATGGGGACTGGAGCTATTGGTCAAAGCGAATGGGACACTATCCTGGGATTCCTGACCGGATAGCCAAGCTGCTCCAACGGCAACAGGGAAAGTGCTCTAGTTGTGGACTACACATCAAGTTCGATGACCAAGTTGAGGTGGATCATATCCAACCCAAGTCTTTGGGTGGAAAGGACACCTACAACAATATGCAACTGTTACATCGTCATTGTCACGACTCGAAAACAGCAGTAGATGGGTCATTATCAGCTTCTATACGGGCGCAAGCTCAGTCCATTGAGGAGCCGGATGAGGTGAAAGTCTCATGTCCGGTTCTGAAGGAGAGTTCATTGAGGTGACTCAATGTTCGACTCTAACCAAACAGCCGCCAGAATTCCGTTGATCACAGTTCTGTGTATTGTGATTGGAGATGCCCTCTCTACCTTGATCGTGACGTAAGAGGTGGTTGCTGCTTCTCAACGAAGGAAGTTCTATTTTGTCCTAAAGTTCCCAACGATTTTTGCCCTTCAATATGCCTACTGAACACGACTACAACTTTGACGAATTCATTCCTGTTAACCAGGTGCTCAACTCAAAGCCTCAGCTCGGTCCTATTCCAGGAGAACAGGTAATTCCGTGGGTTGTGATTGCGATCCTTTCCTACTTTCTCTGTCAGGGTGTTTTTGGACTTGGTTGGCTACCCACACTGCTTGTTGTTGTCTGGGGATGTGCCAGTTGGTGGATGTTAACCGGAAATGAGGGCTGGCGGTTCTTGAGCAAGTTTCATGGAGTTCCAACCTGGAGGCAAGGTGGACCCGTCCAATATGAAAGCTTGCTTGATCAACCGTCTTCCTTCCACAAAGGCAAACGCGCTGCAACTTGTTCCAGTAAGAACAGTAAGAAGAGGAAGACTCAGGCGCAATGGAGGATATCGAGATGAAGCCCAAATTAGGTAAGCAGTGGGTGGCGGTAATTGAACAAAACAAGAAGCAAACAGTTACGCAAACCGCATTTGAAGATTTCAACCACCTGGAAGGATTTGCCCAGATCAATTTGAAGGGACGGAGTGTAGGGGCTGCGCTGCTTCAAAAGGGCAAAAACCGATTTTGCTTTGTGTTTGGCTTCAAGGCAACTGGAATCCACGACACGCTCAAGCCAGACCAGGTTCAACCCACACTAAAGAGTTTTGAATCAGCCCTGAAGGAATTGCCCAATGGTGAACGGTTAACAATTCACCTTAGCTCTTTTACCTCTGATAGAGATCGCCAAGCAGAGTTAGATCGCTTATTGAGTAAAGCACCTTCAGCCGAGCTACGCTTGCTATTAATGAGTGAGAAAGCGAGGGCACAGGAATTAAAAAATTCCGGCACTCGCAAACCCAAGTCCCTCTATCTCTATGCCACCTACACCATCGAACCCAACCAGAAGGTGACAAACGATGCTGACTGGATTGAAAAAGCTTTAGCAAAAGGGGTTGAGGTTTGGGAGTTATTCAAAGGCAACGGCGATCGCGTTGTGCAAGAACGATTTGAAACCATGCTCCAGCGTGCTTTTAGTGAAGGCTATTTGCGCTGGGAGCACTTGCTCAATATCAAGATGGGGTTGGACATCAAGCCCATGAGTGTCCAGGACATTTGGACACAAGTGTGGCATCGATTTAACTGGAATCCAGCTCCTCCGGTGCCACAGCATATTGTGATGTCTGAGCGAGGCATTCAAGAAGTCGTCCAGAACGATGTTCATGCTGTCAGTGCCCTAATTCAAGGAGAATATGGGTACTCTAATGTCCCGCAAGCAGATCGGCGCTGGCTCAAGGTGAAAGGTAAGTATGTTGGCGCTTTGACTTTTAATGCTAAACCCGGTGGCTTCAACAATATGCGTGGGCAATTGCGCTACCTCTGGGATGTCCTTTGTCGTCCGCATGTGGTTGATACTGAAATTTTCTGTCAAATTACCAGTCGCAACTCTACACTGGTAAAAACCAATGTGCAACGTATTCTTAAACAAAGTAATGTGGCAGCACAATTGGCAGAGCAAAGCCGCAGTATTGACGTAGCAGCCCAGGTCAAAGTTCGACGTTCAGTACAGGCGCAGGAAAAGCTCTATGAAGGGGCGGTTCCAGTTAATATTGCGACCGTCTTTCTGGTTTACCGCAACAACCCGGATCAATTGGATGAGGCATGTGCTGCTTTATCTGATTGTTTCTTGCTGCCTGCCAAAGTGATTCGTGAAACTGAAATTGCATGGCGCATTTGGCTGCAAACACTACCGATCGCCTGGGAGCGATTGCTAAGTGCGCCATTCAAACGGCAGCTCACATACCTGACCAGTGAAGCACCAGGTCTGATTCCGCTGACCTTGACCAACCCTGGCGATGCTAGAGGGTTTGAACTAATTGCTGATGATGGAGGTACTCCCGTCCGCATTGACTTCATTGAGGAACACCGGAATATTGCCGTATTTGGCACGACCCGTTCTGGGAAATCAGTCCTGGTATCGGGGGCAATGTCACAGTTCCTTGCTGAAGGCTACCCGATCGTCTGCTTGGACTATCCCAAACCGGACGGCACCTCGACCTTCACCGACTATGCTGAATTCCTTAAACCCAGAGCTGCGTATTTCGACATTGGACGTGAGTCCAACAATCTATTTGAAATGCCAGATCTGCGGCATTTAAACTTGGACGAAGAGAAGTTGCGTGAACGGTTTGAGGAATATCGCTCCTTTCTAGAAGGGGCACTGGTCACAATGGTCTTACCCACCACTCAGCAAGATCCTCTATTGGAAAATACGGTACGAGCACTGATCGGTCGAGCATTGGGCAACTTCTTTAAAGACCCCAACATTCGCAACCGATATGACGAGGCTCAAGAAAATGGATTTGGCTCAACGGCATGGAGTGATACTCCAACCCTGGCTGATTTTATGCAATTCTGCACTCTAGAAGCATTAGGGGTAGAAGATGAAATTGGTGTTGTTCGGAGTGCTCATTCTCAGATCCAACTTCAATTAGAGTATTGGCTAGGTTCCCGTGTGGGACGTGCGATCAGCCGACCTTCGTCATTTCCAACCGATGCTCAATTGCTGGTTTTTGCACTACGAAATATCTCCAATGAAAATGAAGCTGCTGTACTCTCATTGAGTGCCTATTCAGCCGCACTTCGTCGGGCGTTAGAAAGTCCAAAATCAATCTTCTTTATTGACGAGTCTCCGATTCTGTTTGCGTTTTCAACGATCGCTCGCTTAATTGGACGATTGTGTGCCAATGGTGCAAAGGCGGGGATTCGCACGTTTCTATCCGCACAAGACCCTGGCACGATCGTCAACTCGGTTGCTGGATCGCAAATCATGGAAAACATGAATACGCGACTGGTAGGACGGATTCAACCGATCGCCGTCGAATCATTTGTTAAAAACCTCTCCTACGAACGCTCGATTATTGCTCGAAATGCAGGAGAGTACTTTTTCCCAAAACGCTCAGAACTCTATTCCAACTGGTTGTTAGACATTAACGGCACCTATACCTACTGCCGTTATTATCCCAGTCCAATCCAAATTGCGGCAGTTGCTAATAACCCGGATGAGCAGCTTGCTCGAACCCGTGTTCTAGCACAGTATCCCAATGATCACCTGTTGGGAATGGCAAAGTTTGCCGAGCAGTATGTAAAAGCCATTCGCTCTGGTTCTAGCCTCAGTGAGATTGGGGCATCTCCAACACCAACTCATTCTCATTCAAGGACGATTCTTTCCCATGTCGCCTAAATCTTCTCTACGAACTACAGCCTCAACTCTGAAGACGGTGCAACCGCCTGTCCAAGTAAAACGGGCTACGCAATCTCAGTTCAAACTATGGGCTTGGACATTAATGCTGATTGTTACAGGCATCGGAATTGTTCCGATTGCCAAAGCCGCTCCTTTAGATGAACTGACAGGCACATTACAGCAAACAGTCACAGATGTCACTCAGAAGGCACTAAATCCGATCGGGCAGATCCAACAACAGATTGGTGATACCGTTGGAGGACTTACCCGACCGCTTGAAGACCTTGGAAATATCGGAAACATATTTGGTGGAGGCAACCCGATCGCAAACCTCTTAAATCCATTCACTCAGCAGATCTCACAATACTTCCAGGTATTCAACGACTTTATTAACCGCAGCATGTCCAATATTTTTGGCGATGTGTTGGGTGGCATTTTTGGTAATGGTACAAATTCTGCTAATGATACTGGAAATAGCGGAAACGGCAATCCTACAGGAGCATTGGGACTTCCTGATTTTGAAGCTTTGCATCAACAGATTGAGCAGCAGGCAGGTGGTGACGCAGCGAACGGGGCAGCGAACGCTCAAATGCAGAAAGTAGACCAGTTTAACCTCAACCCCTTAGTGCTGGCGCAATCCGTCAAGTCTGAAACGGATCGCACAATGAACCGAGGAATGGCATCAAGCGTGGTTGGTAAAGCAGGGCAAACTGCAATGGCACAGGAATTACAGGGGGCGGGACAAACCCTCCAAAGTATTCAAGCTAAGGCGCAAGAAGCCCAGGGGAAAGACGTTACGCAAGATGTGATGAAAGACCTGGTGACATTACAAGCGGGACAATCTGCTCTGCAAGGAGGGGCTTACACTAATCTAATGTTGCTGCGTCAACAAACGGCGGCAAATAGTCTTGTGATGTCTAACATCTCCGATGCGGTTGACGAAACGAACCGAATGCAGCACTCAGAAAAAATTGCGGGAGCCGTTAGCTTGATTCAGGCTTCTGGAAACGTTTACCTGCCTGGAGCCACGGGTAATCAAGCAGGTGGTAATCCATAGCTAGACAAACGCAGATCAGTGTCATACGACAGTCAGATTGCCTAATTACTGTAAAAATATCGACTGATAAAGACCTCGACTCATGTTGAATCTTCTCTCTTCTCCCTTGTTTGGCGCACTTGGTGCTGGAGATATTCTTCAACGCGGTATTGATACCACGCAGGGAATTGCCCAAGCCTGGAATAATCACTGGCTCAATATCTTTCAAAGTCAGCTATATGCCACGATCGTTGGAATGGCTGGGCTATTTGCGGCGGGTTCACTCGGTTTTTTCATGCTGCAATTCATTCGGCGTATGGTTCATGAAGAAGACTATCATTCAGCCTTACAAAGCCTGCTGATCCCGCTTGTCATCGTTGTTCTGTTAGCAAACAACGGCAACCTGCTAGGAAAGATTACCTTCAGTTTGCGAGGAGTCATCCACAACGTTTCAGAGCAGGTCTTATCAACCACGCTTCTGGAGGTCAAACTCCAGGATGCGATTCAAGCTTCTGTCGATAAGGGGGCGGTGTCGAGCCAGATTGGAGCACTGTTGAGCCAATGTCAGGGGATGGTGGGTGAACGGCAGGTTGAGTGTATGAAAAATGCTAACCAGCAAGCCCAGCAAGTTATTCAGGATTATCAGTCGAAGCATCCTGTTGGAAACGCCTTTGCTGATTTGGGTAATTTGCTGTCTCAAACTCCAAACCTGCGTGCTGCTCAAGGTGCTGGTGAAGCATTTGAAGGTGGTCTTGATCAAGGTCTTTTGTTTGGTGGAGCCAGTTATGCGGCTGGTTTTCTGGGTGCTATCTCTCAGTCTCTTGTACAGGTGGTTTTATTGGCATTTCAATGGGCGTTCGCCAATATCCTCGAAATTGCCATGCTGCTGACCGGATTAATGGGACCGATCGCGGTAGCAGGCGCGTTCTTATATGACGGCAAATCGCTGTGGGCATGGTTAACCGGGTTCTTCTCCCTGGGAATGGCGCAGGTTTGCTACAACATCATCGTGGGAGTCGCAGCGGTGGTAGTCGTCAATGCCGAAGTGACAGATACAATGGGCTTTCTGGTGATTATTGCGCTGCTTGCACCCGCACTGGCTCTGGCATTAGCAGCCGGAGGCGGAATGGCTGTTTTCCATGTAATTAACAGTGGCGCAGTTGGAATGCTGTCAACCGTTGCTGCCAATGTCCCTGGACTCAAGAATTTCCGTGGCATTCTCGCTCGGTAGTCCATTACCCACTCATTTGAGGCTTAGGTCATCATGCAGTTAATGAGTAAGAAACGACGGTTTGATTCGTCAGATATCCTCCCGATGTTCGCGCTTGGCACATTGGGACTTCAAATTTTGATTTTGTTTCTATCTCTTGCTATCGCTACCGGAACCTGGACAGTGGCTCGAAAACCATCTCCTGCAATGGTGCAACTTGACAATGGGCGATCGATTGCGATGGAACCAGTGGATCACTTTTCTCGAACGCCAGTCACCGTTCACCAGTTTGTCAAGAATGGGTTAGGAATGCTGTTCACCTGGAATGCAAAGCTTGCTTCTGAAGATGGGGCGGGAGCGGCAGGTCAAGCAAACCGAGGATCGTTAAGTGATCCAGGAGTTCAGGTGGGCAGAGGTCGAATTACAACCGGAACCTGGCAAGCCTCGTTCATGTTAGCTGAGGATTTTCGCAATCCTTTCCTGCAAGAGGTTGCCAAAATGACCCCCAACGGCGTGTTCAGCAATACGGCTCAAAGCGTCTTGAGCTTTGAATCGGTTTCAGATCCAAAGCCAATCAAACCGAGAATATGGCAGGTTGATGTGGTTGCCAACCTACTGATTTTCGACGGTGCAAATCCACAAGGACGTGTCGTTCCATTCAATAAATCTGTCTTTGTGCAAGCGGTTGAACCGACCAGTGACCCTCTACCAGAAAACTCCACTCCAATTCAACAAGCCGTCTATCAAGCCCAACAAAGCGGATTACGCATTACTGAAATGCGCGACCTGGAGATTCAGCAGCTTACCCGTTAGACCTTACTACCAACCTCGCAACGATTAGACCTCAATATCATGCACCCCTCCCAATCCTCCAATTCTCAACAATCCCCATCCTCAGAGTGGGATGATCTGGCGGCGATGACGGGCTTCGTCGTAGAACCTCCTCCTGGCAAGCCTGCTCTAACTTCAACGACAACTGCTGTTCTTGAACGAGAGTCTGCTTCTGACCAGCCAAAATTTCTAGAGGAACCTGTTGACCCAGGAGCGTTCGATCCAGAGGCTTCAGAAGAATTCCTGCTTGATCCCGAAGATCTGGAAGGGGAAGAGGGGTATTCCACCACTAGAACCAGGACTCCACTTTGGAGTGATCCATTTGCCAAAGCTGGACTGGTCTCAGTTCTGATGGCAGGTGCGGTTGGCACAGTAGGTTTGTTCCTTTTGAGTGTGAATAGCTGGGATGACAAAGCTGCCACGAAACCGCCTCCGCCATCCCCTGAGCCGACACCAACTGCTGATCCATTAGCACAAGAAATCGGCAGGCTTAAAACTGAAACAGCTTTAAGAACCCAAACGCAAACGATCGCGCAAACCAAACAGAATACTGCTCCACGTCTTCCCAGCAAGCCAAACACTCAAAAGAGTCCGCTTAAGGCTGCTTCGACGAAGCCAATATCTTCCACGTCGATTCGTACTCCCGCCCCCGTTGCAGTTGCTCCACCTGTCCGCAGCTATACCCCCGTTGTCAGCCCTCCCCCGATTGCACGTCCTGCACCTGTGGCAGATAAGCCGCTGAACTCAGTTCCAGACAACAAAGAGCCGAACCAGGCATGGCAAGATGCAGTAACGGTTGGTAGCTTTGGTCAGGGGAACGATGGGGGACAAGATGTCTCTACTGCCGAACCGACTATGGACTCGCCTGTTTTACCCTCTTCCCTGGGCACTCCTTCCTCTATACCATCGGCAGTAACAGCCGATTATTCCTCTGCCGTGCCCTCGTTTTCTACTGTTGCGACTGCGGCAAAATTTAAGTCTTTGAACAGCGGCGATACTCGCTACCAGGAATTTGGTAGTCCGCAGCGGTACGACGCTGATGTGAATGCCATTCTGACGGGTGAGCCAAGTCAAGTGTCTCAACTGATGCCTGGGTCTACGGCAGCCGCCACGCTCAACACCTCGATCGTATGGGCAGAAGATATCCAGCAAAAGCAGCCGCAGCAATTCACGGTTCAACTGGATGAACCCTTGCTGGGATCAGATGGCTCAGTCGCACTTCCGGCTGGGACAGAGGTAGTTGCTCAAGTGGATGCGGTGTCTGACAGCGGCATGGTTCAACTTTCTGTTGTCGCCGTTGTCACCCCAACTACCGCAGGCTCTCAAACCATGCAGGTGCCACCAGGCTCATTGACAATTACAGGCGAAGGTGGAAATCCAGTGATGGCAGACAACATCAACAGAGAGAGGGGTAGATTTGGTAAAGACCTGATGGTGGCACTGACGGGCGCATTGGGGCAGACTGGCAAACTGTTAAATCGCTCTCAAAGCGAGAGTGTAACTTCCTCTCCTTCCCTATCGTCGTCCAACATCACAAACGGTAAGACCGATATTGGTGGCGCGTTGCTTGAGGGAGCGTTTGGGGCAGTGCAGAAGCAGATTAGCGATCGCAATCAACAGTCAGCAGAGAGCAACCGCAATCGAGCAAAAGTTTGGCGGGTTCCTGCCGGAAAGCCGCTTCAAGTACAAACCAATTCCATATTTGAGGTGACGTGATGAAAAAGCATTTGCTTTCTCTAACAGTAGTTTCACTGTCAGTCGGTGTTGTGCTCAGTTCTATCACTCCGACGAATGCCGCACCGATCGTACGGCAAGTCTCTCAGTCTCAGGCACAGGGGCTAAAGGGTAATGGCGCATCCGTGGCTGTCTGGCAGGGTGCAGGCACGAACATCGATTTCACTCGAACAGGTGAAACAATTTTAAGAGCGTGGCTCGACGACCCCAGCAAGATCGCAGTTGATTTTGATGGTTCGTTAGGAAAGCGTTCTGGAGCCAGTATTGTCCACTTAAAGCGTGTGACAGGAATTCAATTTCCCAACATTCCTCGAACAGAATCGACCCTGTTGACGGTCATTACTCAATCGCAATACGGTAGAAAAACGTACTTATTCCAGGTTAATTATGGTTCTGGCAAGCCTCAATATGCCTCCATTGCGGTCACACCCGATCATCAAAACCTGATTGATGGGAGTGGAGTGGTTGTGGCTGGCAATCGTACTGCCAACTGGAACGATGTTGAACGCGGACTGCAACGGGCACTGAGCCAACGGTTAATTTCCTCATCTAGTCCGGTGGCAAAGCGCGTACGGACATTTTTAGCTCAAGTTCGTAACGGGATGCCGATGCAGCAAGCGATACAGCGATCTCAGCTATCACTAGCGGTTGTGTCCAAATTGGCTGAAATGGGGTACTCAACAACAACTCCTGCGATACTCCCAAATCCCTCATTCCCTGCTCCTTATGTTTTTCCCTCCTCTGTAACCCCTGCGTCAAGTTCGCAGTCAACTTCAACTCCTGGAGACGTGTAACACTATGTCCTCTCGTCGTGTTATTCCCATTGTTCTCACTGCTGTTTGCTGGGGAATTCCATCGCTTCAGGCAAAAGCTGACAGTGTTGCCACTATACCGTTTCATCTGCAAGACGCAACCTTGCGATCGCGTGTTTTTTGCATCAACGATCGCCCCAGTGATGGCGTTGTCATGGGTGACATCAAAATGGCTGACATCAAACAAGTAATAACCCAACGGTGTCAACATGAAACCTTGCAAGAGCCGATTCCAATTATTCAGCCCGACCCACGCGAAACTCTCCAAGAACGGCTATTAGAGTTAGCGGCAGGTATACGGCGGTGGCTGGAAACTGTATCCAAAGATTTCAATGCTTGAGGTTTGAAATGCAACCTTTTCCCTTGATGCAATCTCAGACGATTGCGGTGAGTAGCACTCCAAATACACTTATCCGAGGCAGTTCTGAGTATGGCGGAATCCTTGAGTCTCTCAAAGATGGCAACAGTCTGCTGTTACTGATTGTGGCGATTGGTTGGATTGCCCTCGCCTGGTTAGGGAAAGGTCAAAAGCATGGCAACAAGATTGCTACCGGCTACCTGGCAGGCGACCGCGAAAAAAGGGCTGCTCGTAAACGTGCTCTAGAACAACTGGAAAAGCGTAAGCACAATGCAGTAACCCTCTACGCCGGACTGTTTAAGCGTAATGACAAAGGGAAACCTGTTGTGGGAAAGAAAACACTTTGGATTCCTGATGCCAACCGGGGAATTGCTGTGTGTGGTGGACCTGGATCAGGGAAAACCTTTTCGCTAATTAATCCGGCAATTCGCTCTGCAATTAAGGAGGGTATTCCTCTCTGCATTTATGACTTCAAATATCCAGAGCAAGCAGAGTTGCTCGTGCCATTTGCCGCAAAGCACGGGTACGATGTCAAAGTGTTTGCTCCAGGCTTTGAAGAGTCTGAGGTTTGCAATCCCTTAGACTTCCTCCACAGCCCTGATGACGCGCTAATGGCACGGCAAATTGCAACGGTGATGAACCGTAACTTTGCACTCTCTGCCAATGCTTCGGAAGACAAGTTCTTCGCCGATGCTGGAGACCAATTGACCCAGGCGATGCTGATGCTGGCAAAGGGTTTACCAGCACCCGACATTTTGACGGCTTCCACCATTTTGAGTCTGTCGAAACTGCCAGAACGCATTCAAGCTGCATGGGAACGTAGTGAATCCGGCAGAGGGCACCCCATCAGCCAGTGGGTTTACCTGGCGTTCTCGCAGCTTCTACAACTGGCAGGCAGTGAAAAAACAGTATCAGGGGTCGTTGGCACCGCCAGCAAGGTGTTTAGCCGTTTTCTAAGTCCAGAGTTAGTGGGTGCGTTTTGTGGACCTACCACACTGCCATTAGACCTGGAAGGCAAACGGATGATTGTGTTGGGTCTCGATCGCCAGCGCCGGGACGCGGTCGCTCCGCTGGTGGCTACGATTTTGCACATGCTGGTGGCTCGTAATGCTCGCAGTGGTCGCAAAGATCCATTTCTGGTCGCTGTTGACGAGTTGCCCACAGTCTACCTGCCAACCCTGACTCAGTGGCTCAACGAGAATCGTTCTCTTGGGCAAGTCACGCTGATTGGCTATCAGAACTTGAACCAATTAGAGAAAGCCTACTCGCGTGAGATCAGCCGTGCCATTCTGGGTGGTTGCGCCACAAAAGCAATCTTCAATCCCCAAGAGTCAGAAAGCGCTCGCATGTTTAGCGACTACATCGGTGAAGAAGAACTCACCACGCGCCAAAAAAGCCACAGTACAGGCAAAGGTGGAGGCAGTACCAGTACCGGAGAGCACTTGCATAAACGGGCGATCGTCGAGTCTGCACAATTCAATAAGTTTGTGGCTGGAAAATGTGTGTTCATTAATCCCGCCTATGGCACCAGGGATGAAGGCTCGATTCCAATGATCACGAGAATCACGTTGCCCAAAGAAGATATTGAGGCGGATGAATGGAGCCGTAGCAAATGGGAGAAAGTACGGCAACGATTAATTGAGCGGTCAAAACAAGAGTTTTTTTCTGAGGAACATAGCCGAGAACAAATCGCCAAACGAATGGCGATCGCCGAAGAGTATTTCCCGGCACCAGAGGAGAAACCTGCCAAGAATGGAACCCGTTCTCAAGAAGGCGGAAAAGTCAAAGTAACGTTTTAAGAAACCTTAATTTATGGCTACAACACAGATTGAAGAAACAGATACCCAAACTCAATCGATCGCGGAGTTGAAAGTGTTTGGCAAAGGTAAAGGAGCAATGGCGTTTGAGCAAGTTGCTCAAGTAGCGGCTGAAATCCTGGGAGTCCAACCCGAATTGACTCGCAATGAAGATCCCATGCTCAAAATCGATGCTGCACAATTTGAAATGGTGCAAGTAGGATTAGAAGAGCGTGGCTATCAAGTCTTTTTTGTAGAAGAGAAAACTGCTCATGTAACCTTGCATGG
>CAZGDE010000030.1:11923-29640 GCA_964524315.1 uncultured bacterium | reverse complement strand
AAGGCGACAAAGCTTACCTGAGTCCGGTAGTCATTGAGAGTCTGCACTAATTGCCCAAATCGTAGGTTCCACACGTACAACGACTGGTCTTTACTGGCAGCTAATAAATCACCGTCAGAACTCACAGCGATCGCACTCACGGTATGAAGATCAACGGGATTCTCAACGACCAAATCGTGTTTGAGCGTCAGTTTTATTTGGTTGGACATGGGCAACATGGATGCGATCGCTTTGCTCATCTGCCCACCTTGCATAGAGAATTGCCAAACACCGACAAACCCTGCTGTTGTAACCAACGACAAAATCCCTACCACCATCGCCCATCTAGGAAATATTGGCAAAGCAGGGACTTGGAATTTTGCCCCCTGTTTCTGATTTTTGGGGGCATTGGTTAACGGTTGCAAATCGGTTAAGACCTCCGAGGCGTTCCGATGCCTTTCCTTTCGACTGACACGTACTAACTTATTTAGTACCGCAACTAGACGCAAATCTAAGATCGTTTTTAAGTAGGTCTCCCACTCAATCTCACCAGACGAAAGGTTTTTCTTGAGCTGCCGGGGATGAATCCCAGTTAATAATTGAATAACCGAAACACCCAGGGAATAGAGATCACTGCCGAAATCAGCCTGTCCCTGTTGTTGTTCCTCCGGCATATATCCAGGAGTACCGATCGTCACAATTGCCTCAGTCGTCGGGTCAGAGGGCGACTGCTTTTCTTCAATTACCGCAGAATCATTACTCAACCATTGAGCAGCCCCAAAGTCGATCAAGACAATTCTGCCGTTTGTACGCCGAATTAAGTTACTAGGCTTGATGTCTCTGTGAATCAGATCTTGAGAATGAATGAACTCCAGGATAGGTAGAACATCGAGCAAAAACCAAATAGCATCTTTCTGAGAAAACCGTTGCCCCTGCTCAATCCAGTGTTCCAGGTTCTCCCCTTCAACATACTCCTGCACCAGGTAAGCGCGATCGCCGACTTCAAACCGTGCCAAAAGTAGCGGAATCTGCTCACATTGCCGCCCAAGTTCTTGCAATGCTTGAGCCTCAGTGTCAAACATCCGTCGAGCCACTTCAAAGGGAAGTGACTTGAGGCATTTAACAACGCAGAGGGGATGATGTGGGAGGTATTTGTCTCGTGCCAGGAAGGTCTCACTGAAGCCACCTTTACCTAGCGCTTGTAGGATTAAATACCGTCCAGTTAAAAGTTGCCCAATCATGAGACCAACTCAATCACCTCATAAACAGAGGCGGTGAAGTGTTCAACCAACTTGAGCAACCCAGGGCAAATTATCTGGAAATTGAATAGAAGGAACTTCTACAGTGTTGGCAGTCGGATAGGCACCTGTATGTTTTTGGGCAACCTGTGCTGCCGTTTGAGGATCAGCATAAGGACCCCAAAAACAATTGTAATCGTGTCCTGGTAACGCGACAGCGGCATACCAACCCGGTTGAGAATGAACTCGTAACATGAGTTCGTCCCACCAGGCTTGCCAGCAATCAATCCGATCTGGATGATCATGGTGAATGTAGGCGAGTTGATTGGCAAGTCCATCAAACCGTTGACTCTGCTCCTGGCTAATCCGATAAACGACCAGAAGTAGGTCAACGAAACCGCCTCTGTCTAAAAGTAGAAGCCCCTGAGCCATTTCCCCTTAAACCCCAAAATTTATTAGACTCAAAATCGAACAAAAATTTAAGCCGCTTTACATTTTTGTATTAAATGTTAGGAACCTCGAAACACTCTCCAAAGACGTAGATTTAGGTAAGCCCGGTGGTAGTACTTACTCATCTTGGATTTCCCAACAAATGCTTCAGGAGCAAAAACCACTATTTGACGTAATTTTGAATACTTACAGTTTTCGTTTCTACAAGAAGTATTATCTCTACCTTTGAACAGAGTTAATATGAATACGGGATGCGTTCAATAGATGTAAAACATTCACTCTGAACTCCCTATCCTGGAGAAACATAATTTCAGAGCGGTGCGGGCTGTGTAAGTTTTGAGTCGCGGCACAAATTGGGTAGCAGTCAGTTTGCGGTCAACGATCACTCAGATAGTGGCTGTAGGAACTGGGGAATTCTCGCTGAATAGACTTGAAGGCACTCAATCCAGTTTGCCTTTATCCAACGATTGGCTTCTAGAGCCGCTGATCGGGCAGGTCAGAGGTGAGTCGGACAAAAAAGACGAATTACTAAACCTCAAATCACGACAAGGCTTCCCGTGGGCAACTTGCCAATCTTTTCAGCAATCACACATGTGAAGAGGATACCGATGGAATCTACAAATAATCATCTCAAACTAGAGGACCACAACCAATCTCACGGCGACATCATCAACCCAGATCCTCAGGCGGGTGACGCTTCCGCGAACAAGTCAAGAGGATCATCTGTGCAAGAGTCCGACTTTCATGCCGCCTTAGATCAGGCGGCTGATATGTTTGGCAATGCTAAGAGCAAAGCTAAGGATCCGAAGGGTAAAGTTGGTGATACTTCGGGAGAATTCAAAGACAATGCTTCTGAAGCATTTGATAAGGCGAAAAGTCAAGCTGGCGCTTTGCTGAATGACGCAAAAAATAAGGACGGTGAAAATCCCAATAACAACAAGAGTAAAGGATCTGAATCCGGCGAAAAGGTTGCCGACTTAAACAAAGGTGCGAAGTCTCAATCTGGCAGCAGCTCATCCACTAGCAAGTCAACAGAAAACGGGCTACACGTTTCACCTGACGCATTGGCAGATACAAAGTCTCTTGATCCAGCCCAAGTTAGGAATGAGGAGAATTTAGCAGCGCGGTTAGGTGCTAATGGAGATTTCCTCGATGGTGGTGGTGGCAATAACACCGTCATTGGAGCCGGTGGCTCTGACATCATCAGAGGAGACACAGAAGGTAGCTTTAACACGGTGACAACTGGGACAGGCAAAGACCTGATCACACTGGGACAAGAAGCGACCAATCGGATATTCGACTTTGATCCGGCGAACGACCAACTTGGATTGACTGACAGCTTGCTGTTGGACAACATCCTATTTGGACAGGGCACTAACCCTGACACAGGTGGACTTGATCAACCCCTAGACAGCAAAAATAACACCGTCGTCGTTGATAAAACTTCAGAGCATATTTTGGCTTCACTGACGTTCACGAACGCAGGTGACATTTCTGATCAAAACTTTGTCCAGGTTAGTTCTCAAGACCTTGACAGGCTAGCGGCTAGTGCAACAGGTCAAGCTGCAAAAGCGGCATAAATGCACGACCCATCGTGCCAACCCGATTGAATTTTAAGTGAATGCAGGAGGATTTTGTTATGGCTGGTATTCATGGACCGAATGAGGAGCACAATGACCTAACCCAACAGGCAGGAGGTGACATCGGGGCGGATGTCTCAAAGCAAGCCGACTCTGGAACACCTGCCTCGAAAGGGTCATCGCTTCAAACGTCTGAGTTTGAAGCATCGTTGAACAAGCAAGCGGATTTGGGCAATAGTGCCAACCACAACCACGCGGGTTCGGCTGAAAGCCCCATTCCCAAAATGTCTGCGGACTTCAAGCAGCACAATGGGACAAAAGGATCTGACAAATTAGTTGGCGATGCTGGCGACGACTTCATTTTTCCCGGCACCGACAGTTTCAGCTTCAACCGGGCTGAGGCGAAGTCTGGAGCGGAGGAATTTCCTTTTCCAAATGACAGTAAAGGATCATCTGAGGCAAACCTCAGCTTAGATGAGAAGGGTAATTTCAAAGTGGAAGGCTCATTCAAAGACTTTGATGCAGCACCCCTATTTAGCCAGGGAGAAAAGGAAATCGATCCCAAAGCTGAAATCCTCAACGGCTCTGATCCCAAAGCCCTGGTGGATGGCTTCCTAGCTGTACCAGAGGATAAGGAAGGTAATAAACTGAGCGGGACTCATCTTCACTTCAGTCCTTCTGGAGACGATCGCGGTAATTTTGCCGATGCCACAGTGATTCGATTCCTGGAGAACGAAACCAATGCAGACGGTAAATCTGGCAACATTTCAGCCAATTTCGAGTTAAAGCCGGATGAGCAAGCCGCACTGTTGGCAGGAAACCTGTATGCTAACCTCCATACAAATGTGGACGTAGATGGAGATGGCAAGGCGGGCTTCCCTACGGGTGAAAACCGACTCAACTTTAACCAGAAGGTAGTGGAGTTTGTGTAGTTCCTGCTTGAGTCAAGCGTTCACGCTTTCAACCAATCAATTTGCAGGCTCCTTCTAACCCACTAATCCTGGCAATTACAGGATTGGTGGGCATTGTTGTTTCGTCCTCTGTCAAAGGGAAGATGTGAACTATGACCAATGCCAATTAAAAGCTGTGTAGGAATGTCTTGGTTTCTGATATCAAAGAGTCACCCGTGCAATGAAGTTAGTTTTTAGATTCATTCTGATCGGTCTTCTAGGATTTTGTCTTAGCCTCCTAGCTGCCTGGTGGATTCCATTCATTGCAGCAGAACCCGCTCCCTCAATGTTGAACAAACAAGGCTTTGAACAGCTATACAAGGGGAATCCTAGAGCAGCACTCCAAATCTGGAAGGACGCTGAGGCTGGTTATCGCAAGTTGGGGCAATCAGAAGGTGTTACCGGGAGCAAAGTCAATCAGAGCCTTGCAATGCAGGCTCTAGGTCTGTATCCGCAAGCTTGTATGACTCTTACCCAGACGCTTACTCTGGAAAATAACTTATGCCAAAGTAATGGATCAGAGCCACAAAACCTCAAACACCTAACTGGCAACATTGCAGCAATTCCATCAACGCCTGCGACCGTAGCAGGACTCAACAGCTTAGGGGACGTGCTGCGGATCATCGGACATCTAGAAGAAGCACACGTTGTACTTTCTCAAGCTTTAGATAAAGGGAAACAATCTGACTCGGCTTCGGTTCCGCAACTTCTACTCAGTCTTGCAAATGTTGAGCGATCGCTGTATTTAGAAGATCGCGATCGCTACGATCGCACAGATAATCCCGAATTACGGCTGACACTTCAATCTCAATTGCAGCAACGAGCACAGAAGGCGTTAGATCTATATCATGAAGTCTCGACGACTGGTGAAGATAGCCGTTCTAAATTGTTTGCTCAAATCAATCGACTGGGAATGCTTGTGCTTTCAAAGCAATGGCTTGAGGCTCATAATCCTCAATTATCGTTCAAGCAAATAGTACAGACAGAGCTTGACCAAAGCCTCACTCAACTGGAATCAGCATCTTTTTCTAAAATTCCACTGGAGCAGTCCATTTACGCTCAAATTAAAATTGCAGAAAGCTTAAGACTGTTAACTCAGTATGAGCGTGCGATGAAATACGCCAGGTCAGCGCTAGACCTTGCTCAGGGGCTTCAGAATCTACGATCGCTGTCCTATGCTCAGGGCGAGACAGCCAAACTGTTGCTAGATCGTGGGCAACCAGAAACAGCGTTGAGAACCTTTCAACAGGCAACAGCACTGGCACAATCCATTCACGCCTGGGATGCGGTTTACCAATGGCAGCGATCGATCGGACAAATCTATAGTCGTCGGGGAGACTTCAAACGAGCGGAACAAGCGTATGAAACCGCGATCGCCGCGCTTGACCAGGTGAGAGGAAATATTCTTGCGGTTAACCCTGAAGTCCAACTTTCGTTCCGTGAGCAAGTCGAGCCTGTTTATCGGGAATACCTCCGCTTGCTGCTAACACCACCCCAGAAACCCGATCTGAAGCGGGCAGTTTTGGTCACGCAGCGATTACAGCAGGTGGAATTAGAGAATTTCCTTCGCTGTGGAGATCTAGACCTGGTAGGACTCAATCAAATTAGCCTGTCAAAGAATACGACTGTTTTTTATATCCTGAATCTGGGCGATCGGATCGGGGTCATTACTCAAGCACAGGATAACTCGCTTCATTTCTACTCAGCCAATGCTGCCGAAGTAGAAAATAGTGCCACGAATTTAATCACCAATTTGCAGAGTGATGAATTTGTGGCAGTGGAGGAACCAGTATTTATCCCCTTTGCTCAAACCCTTTACCAGCAGCTCATTGAACCAGCACAGCAGCAAGGCTATTTGCCATCAGAAGGGACATTGGTTTTTGCGACCGATTCGCTACTGCAAACCATTCCAATGGCTCTGCTTCATGATGGACAAAACTATTTGGTTCAGAAATATAGTATTGCCACAACATTAGGGGGACAACTTCGGCAACCGCGATCGCTGCCGCTCGGACCACTCAGCACTTTAATTGCTGGGTTGAGCGAAGAGGCTCCCAGCTTTGCGCTGCCGCAAGTGCCTAGAAATTTCAAGCCGCTTCCAGAGGTTGAAAAAGAAGTTCAAGACCTGAAAAAAGCAACCCATTCAACGATTCTGCTGAATGCAGATTTTACTGCTGCTAACTTTCAGGCTGAGTTGGCAAGGAATAATTTTTCTGTAGTGCATTTGACCACCCACGGGCAATTCAGTTCTTCACGGGAAGATACCTTTTTGCTCGCCTGGGACAAAGTGATTGATGTTCAACAAATTTATCAATTGGTCAAGCGACGCACGGAACAGGATGCTTCGATTGAATTGCTCGTATTGAGCGCCTGTGAGACCGCGAAGGGCGATCGAAAATCTGCACTTGGAATAGCAGGACTTGCAACACAGGCAGGAGCACGGAGTACAGTGGCTTCTCTCTGGCGTGTTGACACTTCATCAACCGCTGTGTTCATGTCCCAGTTCTATCAGCACCTGGCTGACGGGCAACCTAAAGCAGAGGCGCTTAGATCCGCTCAATTGGGTCTTTTAGCAGGAGAAGAGACTCACCATCCTTACTACTGGGCACCCTTTATCTTGGTCGGAAGCTGGCTTTAAATCAGTTAGGGTAAATTATGATTGAGCAAATTCAGCCACCCTACCGAGATCGCTAACATGAGAGGACTGATCGATGCAGACCACTAACGCAACCAATCAGGTTACACTTCTGGGCTACCTACCGGAGCACATCCAGTCGGCACTCTAAGCCTATGGAGTTGAGACGAACCTCGCGCCGGAGTGCGTGGTGAAGCTTGCGATCCACTATTTTTTGGAGTCAGCATCGATTAGCGTGCGTCTAGATGATAAAGACCCAGCCGATGTGTCTCCAAATCAAAATATTCTGGCTCATTTGCAGCTCTCAATCCAGCAGGGAATTGAGCAGTACGCGATCGAGTATGAGTTTCCATCAGAGTTTGTAGTCGAACTAGCGATTACGTTTCTGCTTGACCCTGATGCCAGCAGTTTTGAGGATTGCCAGGTGGGTGTTCAGCGTGAACAAGTTTATTTACTCCGACAATATCGGAATGATCATCAAGCTGAAGCAGCCTAGTAGTTGACTTCTGGCACTGAAGAGACCACAGGGATTAAGTGCTCAATTGCTTCAACCCAGCTTGAGCACTCACCAGCACGTCTTGGTCCGACACCGCATTTGCTAGCGCGATCGCCTTTTCATACTGCGGTTTGGCGAGATCTGAGCGACCCACAGTCAGATAACAATCCGCCAAAACTCGGTAGAGAAGAGGATTACGACTACCAGCATCCGCACGGGTTTGAAGCACCCCAATGGCATCCTGCAACAACCCATGAACCAAATAAATACTGGTTAGGTCTAACACCGTCACCTCATCCTCACCCAGATCTAGCCCTTTGACCTGCTCAACCTTATCATGAATGGCTTGAGCAGTAGACTGAGATAACACATTTAGCACGCTTTGTTTAACGCCAAGTAGAGTGTTTTGCTGATTGTAGGCAGCGATCGTAATTTTGTAGGCTTGCCCTTGCTGGAGTGGCGGAAAGTTTTTGGGATAGGGAAGTGCAGGAGCCGTAACATTCTGTTGCCAATTGACTCCTTTCCCTTCAACCTGAACGGTGTAATGGTGAGCCTGTGGCTCCGGGTGCCACCTCAAAGCGGGAGTGGTGGTGGAAACCACGCGCCCATACGGATAAATGAGGCGCAGAGATAGCGTTTGGTCATCGGGTCCTTTGGGTCGAACGCAAAGGTAGATCTCTTGCGCTCCGCAACGGCGTAGTTGCTGCGTCTGTCGGGGAGGAGCGTTACAGCCTTCAGTCTGACTGACAATCTGCCCGGTTGTAAATTGCTTAACTCGACCACTAACAAAACAAAGCACCCGAACAGCAGGCAACCGAGCTAGCTGAATGCTTTCTCCGATACAAATTAAGCGTCCCGCAGGAAACTTAGAATCGCCCTTTGACAGGACTCGACCCACCGCAGGACAGACAGAAGAGGATGCCTCAGAGGAGGAAAACAGTCCACCACCTAAGCAGTTTGCGAAGAAGAGGGAGATTGCGATAAATAGAGTGGTTCCTTTTGATCGCATAACCAAAAAATCCTGAATGTCAAACGCCTGATCAGACTTCTAATCTCACAAAACGCGATTGAGAATTCGTTCACGCCACACTTTCACTTCTGGCAATCCAGCCGTTGAATCAAAGCGGAGACAATTTTTCCAACTTTGTTTTGCCTCTACTTCAAATCCTTTTGCCTCTTGAGCTTGAGCGAGAAGGCAGTAGATATCAGCCCGTTGCGGGTCGAGCTTTTTCGCTCTTTGCAGATATTTCAGAGCTTCCGCATAGTTAGCTTGTTCGAGTGCCGCCCAGCCCAAATTTTTGAGAAGCGCTGCTTGCGAGACTGAATCGTTAGTCTGCTTGAGCGCCTGAGCAGCCAGCTTTGTTGCTTTGAGATAATCACCCTTTATATTGTTTATCCGCGACAGGTTATTAGCAGCATCTATCGCAAGGCGGTTATCTGCCTGCATTGATAATGTATAGTGCAACTCAGCTTTGCTGTAATCCCCTTGCTCATCGTATAGATTCCCCAGATTGTAATGAACTTGCCAATTGTCGGGGGTAAGTTTCAATGCCTGTTGATAATGGTCGATCGCGCAGGGCACATTCCCTTCTTCTTGACATAGGAGTGCCAAGTTCTGATGCACCTCTGGCAGGTTCGGATCAAGCCCCAATGCTCGTTGATAGTTCTGGCGGGCTAATTCCAGATTCCCCCCAAGCTGGTTTTGCGCTCCGCGTTCAGCCAGTTGCCGCGCCTGAGATAATTGTTGGTAAGCTGCCCAACTGTTCACCCCCCAAATGAGTGAAGCCGCCGTCAGAATTCCAGCCACCACAGCACTTGCTCTAAACTGGGTTGACATGAAGAGTTGGTAACGCCGGATGCGATGTGGCAGACGATTGAGCCGTTGCAAAATGATTTCGGTGTCTGAAGGGCGTTTTCTCCAGGCAGGAGATTGTAGTTCATCCAGAAAATCGGCAAAGGGCTTGGCAACTTGGTGCGCGTGGTTTCTCCATACCAGTTGCCCAGAGTCGTTCAACGGTAACTGAGCGGGATGCCGTCCGGTTAATAGATGCACCAGGGTGCGGGAGATCGCAAAGAAGTCCGACTGAGGCACCCCTCGTCCATGCAGTTGTTCGGGAGGGCTATACCCAGCAGACCCAACAGCAGTAATACTATAAGAACTGTTCGGACTCACGTAATGGGGAGTCTCGCCCATGCGTAACTTAACCAGGTAGGTTTCTGAAATTCGACGACAGGCTCCAAAATCAATCAGAGACAATTGTCCATTTGGTTGCAGGATCAGGTTATCGGGTTTAATGTCACGATGGAAATAAAAGCGATCATGAACAACGGCAATGATTTCGACAAGTTGCCGCAGCCAGATTAAGGCATTCTCCTGAGAGAGCCGATTACCTGCTTCTAGCCATTGATTGAGGGGTTGTCCGGCAATCTTTTCCATCACTAGGCAATGGACGGAAAGCGAAGGCGTTGGTACTGAGAAAAAACCGTCCAGGTCTGCTCTGGGAATCTTGCCAGGGGCATCTAGCAGCGTTAGAACGTTGTATTCCTGCTCTAATCGAGCAATTCTAGCTCGTGAGGGTTCATATAATACTTTTAATACTTTTAGTTGATTTTCTGCTGATTGATCAATCACCTCAAACAGAGCTATTGAAGATAAGGGGTGACGCTCGGCTTGTAACGGACGAATGACCTGATAACGATCCGCCAGCAGGAGAGCCGTTCCACACCATTGACAGACTTCAGTCGCTCCGGGTTCGTTTGGATGAGCACAATCGGGATTGATGCACCAGCCGCTATTCACAGTCAAACCACAGGGGGAAAACTTGCCGCTTCAGACTCTAACATATTCAGCGTATGCTTCCTGACAATTGAATTGAGTTGATACACTGTCGGCTGGTCATCACTTTTGACAATTTGAATGAGCGATCGTTTATCCAGATAGTCCAATGTTTGCACTAAATCGGAGGAAGATATTTTCTCTTTCGTAAGCGCTCTCAAAAGGTCTGCAAAGGTGAGGGGCTTTTTTGCTTGTGCTAAAGCCGCCATAACTCGTTTTTCTAACTCCTCAAATTTCTTAAACTGGCGATTGAGTAATTCCTCAATTAAATCGGTGAAGAAGGTTGTGACGTAGGTAAGAACCTCTTTTACATGCCCACCAAACAGATCCTTCACCCCGTTCGCCACAAGTTCCAGGATCAGCGGATTACCACCGTATTTTTCGATCAGTTGTTGCCAGCTCTGCTCATCGGTCAACCCTTTGTCTCGGAGAATTTGTTTGGCGGACTCATGATCCAGATCCCTGAGAATCAGCGTTTGAGCTGCCAGTCCACCCAGTCGCCAGCGCTCCAGGTACTCAAACGGCTCTTCTGAGGTTAATAAGAAGCAACTGCGGTGGGGTACTCCAACCATTCGTCGAAGAAATGGTTGGTATTCCTGGTGCCCCCGGAGCAACTCGGCAGAATCTAAGACAATTAGACACCGACGGGATTGCAGACAATCCAGCAGCAGGGAAATTGCATCTTTAGAGTCTGAGTGGGTCACTGGCTCAGCGCTACCCACTCTCTTGCGTTCTAGTTCTCCGTTACTGGAATCAGAGTTTGCCGACTCTTCTAGAAGGCTCACGAGTTCTTCTACCAATGCTTCAAGACGAGGAACGGGGGAGGCAGACTTCCAGGCAACGCAGTTCCATTCGTGGGCAGACAAGGAGCCAAGCAGCCTTGTTGTCAATGCCGTTTTACCGATGCCTGGAGGACCGACCAGCACAACGCACTGATTGTGATTGACCGCCGCTTCGAGAGCAGCTAATTCCTTTCCTCGACCATAAAACCGAGGAACATTGGGTAAACAATCACCCAGCACAGGAACGGGCGACAACTTTTGCTCAAGAACGTGACGGAGATTCCATTTAGTAACCTGCTGCCCCATGATCTCGGACAGCGCATCCCACAATTTTTTCCCAACTAGTCGAATATGCGCGAGGCTATAGGGAGTTTTCTTGACAATCTGTTCGTACTTCTCTCCATCCCATGCTCCTGCCAGAATCGCCTTCTCAGTATCGCTCAGACTTCTTCCCGACTGGCTCAGGAACTGATCCACTAACCGAATGGCATCCTCTCTGTTCACAGGCTACAAATTCTTTTCGTTACTATATTTACTACAATTTTAGCTCCTCATGTCAAATGAGACTACTGTGCTGAACCATAGTAGCCATGAGCAACGCTACAGCGAAAACAGGAACTAATATCTTGTCATCACTTAAAGATTAGAAGTGTTAAAAGTATTATAAATGTGAGATGTCGTTGCTCGGCAAGAAAGAGATGCTAAAACTTTTCTTCTTAGGTCATCTTGCTCTCATTTGCAATCATCCTATCGAACGAAATCTGTCGATAGAGGACAGGAGGTAATTTCTATGTGAGCAACTTTAAAGCTGAATAACCCCAACCAAAATTAGTAGGGGTTAAATAACAGTTTTTTGACTTAAAAAAACGAGCGGAATTGGGGATTCTAATCTGATTGCTTTCCGAGGGCAGTAATTAGGTCACCCAAGTTGTCATGCCCATATTTTAGGAGCAATTCATCCTAAATGGCAACTTTTTTGCTCTTCAATTTTGGCATGACTTGATTCTGCTCTCGTTGCTTTGGGACAGGCGTTTGCTGCTGTCTCATTCAGTAGGAGGGACATCAATGCCAGAAATGATCAAAGGTTCTCAAACAGAACCTCCACATCCGTATGGATATTGCAGGCTTTGTCAAGCATCTGTGGAAATTCCAGGACTTACAGAATCCAAATGTTCAAGACATGGATGGATTTCTACAGCGTTTAGCGTGACTGGTCAGATTCAAAAGCAACCAACCGGGACCTCTAAACAGAACCAAATAGTCGTTTTATCAGAAGAGGAATTTTCCACTGCAAATTCACCACACTTAACCAGAACACAACAGTTAGAAGGGCAAGTCAAGACTCAGGCTTCCTCAACACCAAAATTCCCTCAACCAATTAATCAAGCCGCTCAGACAGAACAAACTCAGCTTGACTTGTGGGGAGGTGTAGCGTGATGTCCCTTGCCCCTCTAATATCTGCATCCCCACAAGCTGACTTTGCCTGTGGGATCGAACAGGAGTTTGTTACAGGTAGCGCCATCCATCCTGCGCTCTATCGAGCTGCAACCCAGGTTGTCAGCGACACTGAAATTTTGCCTGGAGGAGAGCCTTGCTTTCCGATTCATGAAGCTCTAAATTGGCATGTCACACGCTTTGGTTATCGAGCACGAGAGACACTCGATGCCATCTTGCTGCTCAATGAGGATGGTTCTTGCTGGCAGGCAAAACTGAGTCAGCCGATGATTGACTCGAAAAAGCAGAAACCTCGCAAATACGAAACGCCGATCGGTAACGGCTCAAGGGTTTATCTACCGATTGTTCCGACTGAAATTCGCCAACGAATTAGTGATCGCTATGGTATTCAGGTTCCTTTAGAGGGATCATTCTGGGATTGGGTTGAAGCCCATCCAGAAATTCCAGTGGTGCTAACAGAGGGAGGCAAAAAGGGGTTATCCCTACTGAGCGCAGGATATGTGCCTTTAGCGCTGTATGGGGTAAATGGTGGGTATTACAAGCAACCAGGAGACACAAGAGTATTAGTGCCTGATGTTGCCAGATTTGCTGCACCCGGAAGACAATTCACATTTGCGTTTGACCAGGATTCAAAAGATTCAGCAAAACGACGAGTCACTGTTGCTCTTTATCGCTTCGGTGGATTGCTTCTCCAAGCAGGCTGCCTGGTTACGGTCGCCTCGTGGGGACACCAGCAAGGGAAAGGCGTGGACGATGTGATTGCCAACTGTGGAGTCGCAGAGTGGAGTGCTGCTTACTCAGAAGCGATCCCCCTGGAGCACTGGCAAATTTGGCAACGGTTAGAACGTAGACTAACTTATCCAGCATCCGTTCGGCTCATCACGGCTGACTTATTAACCCTACAGCTCGACCATCTCCCTGAGTGCGGCATCATCGCGATCGCCAGTCCAAAAGGAACAGGCAAAACCAAATACATCCACTCATTAGTAGAGGCAGGTGAAAAGGTGCTAGCCGGGGGGCACCGCATCGCCCTGATGCGAAATCTCTGTTCTCGGCTGCATCTGGATTACAAAGGGGACTTAGATAAAGTTAATGGAGCATTTATCACAGGAGCGGGCTACACCCTCCGAGTCGGGCTATGCGTGGATTCGCTGCTGGCGATCGATCCCAACAAGTTTGCTGGATGTGATTTGATTCTAGATGAAGTAGTTCAAGTGATTCGGCATCTACTCACATCGAGTACCTGTGCCAAAGATGGCAAACGTCCAGCATTATTAGCACGATTTCGAGAATTGATCCAGGTTGCTCGCCGAATCATTGTCGCGGATGCTGATTTGGATAATGCCACACTGAATTATCTCAACTCCTTACGAGACATTGATGAGTCCGTATTTTTGATTCAAAACGTCTATCCAGTAGAAGGGTATCCCGTGCGCTTTCTTCAAACTTCTGATCGCACAACGATTGTGGGTGAAATCATAACTGCCGTGGAAACTCTTGCCTCCGGTAAGGCAGTATTTGTTGCGACCGATAGTAAGGCAACCAGTAAGGCGATCGCTCGACTGCTCAATCAACATCAACCCGAAAAACGAGTGCTGTTAGTCAATTCAGAAACGAGCGGAGGAGAATGCGAACGAGAGTTTCTTCAAACGCCAGACACCGTTTTAGAGCGCTATGAATATGATGTCATTATTTGCTCTCCATCAGTTGCAACCGGAGTGAGCATTGAAGTGCAGAGTGTGATTACAGCCGTATATGGTATTTTTACAGGAGGTTCAAGCACCGATGCGGATATGACTCAAGCCTTGGGAAGAGTGCGTGAACCCGTTGAGCGAGTGGTTTGGTGTGCTCAGAAAGGAACAAACTTCTCGAAAGCCAGTCGCTGCACCAACCCGACTGAAATCAAAAGCCATTTACAACAGAAAACCACTGCAACGGTTCGGCTCATCCGCTCTGGTTTGCGGGAAGACCTGGCGGGAGATTTAATGCAGTACGATTGGCAAAATGAGCCTCATCTCAACCTTTACTGTCGAATTTCAGCCGATCAAAACTTTGCCATGTACCATCTCCGAACTGCGTTGCTGGTTCGACTTCAATATGAGGGGAACCAGGTCAGCGTTGAAGATCGAGCATCCGATCCCGCCGTAAAGTGCTTGCTGGCAGCGGCAAAACAGGAAATTCGAGAAATCGATGCGGAAGCTCTGGTTGCGATCGCGGATCTCACCTATGCAGACGTTGCAGCCCTGGAGCAGCAAGAAGGACTTAACCCAGAGGAGTCGCTAGCCATCTCCAAGCATTACTTCAAGGAGTTTTACGCCCTTGATTCGATTACGGTTGAGGATGTGCTGTGGGACAACGAGGGCAGACGCAGGGCAGAGTTACTCAACCTGGAAGCTCAGTTAGTCCCAGACCTTGCCATTGACCGGGCAGCCCGTTCTCTTGAAAAGCAAGCAACCTGGAACCAGAGCTACTGCCCCTGGGACATTTCCAACGCAGAGTTGCGGCGAATGGTTCGATCTGCGATCGGGATGGATGAACTGCTAGCAAAGTTAGGAACTGGATGGACATGGACGAGCTATGACCTGGAATCTTATGCAGCAAAAGCGAGAGCTTTAGCCAAGCAGATTAAAATCGCTCTGCACCTGACGATTTCTGACAAGATGAGCGATACTCAAGTCGTTCATCAACTTCTGGCTCAATTGGGGGTGAAGATTGAGCAGATGTGCTGGTCTCGTTCTGTTGCAGGACATGAAGGTGAGAAATTGAGAGTTTACCGTCTGCATCAGGAACATTGGAGTCGTGTATGGAAAGTGCTGCAAAGGCGGCAAGCAAAACGCCAGCAAATTCAACAGCAGTCTTCTACTGAAAAACTCTTGGCTGGATCACCCGTTATGTTTGAGTTGAAAGACGAGAGGGGTGATCCGGTTTCCAGATCTGCTTTGAGTATTCAGTTCCCGCTAAATGAGGAAGAATTCAACACAGCATTACAAGTCTGTGAGGATGATCGCGATGATGTCAATTTAACGCCCTTATGCGAAAGTGAGCCAGTTCCTATCCCAGAAACAACTGTCTCCCTATCAACGGACGAGCCAATAGGTTGAGCCTGATAGGGCAAAATGCTTTCAGGTCGTTCAGGAGTGCAATTCGTAGCTAAAACCCCAGGATTGACTGCTGCCCATGCGATCGCTTCTGCCATCAGGATTGGGTCATCTGAATCCAGAAACTGCTGCATTCGGGCAATCTGTCTCGCTTCGGCAGCCTGTTGCTTCAGTTGCTGCTGCTGCTCATAAGCCATTTGAACGGCAGCTTGACGAGCCTCCTGCACGGCTTTGATCTCAAATAGCACTTGCTGAACTTTCGGCTGAGCGCTCAAGTCGAAGCCATAGCCAGCGTTTTCAGATGGGGTAGCAGCACCATTGGCAGGAAGTGAGGGCAAGCCGGAATTACGACCTGTCTGATCGTCCTGAAGTGCCAGATCCTCAAAAGCCTTGTCATTACTGGAATTACTGCCTATGCCAGGGAATAAGCTTGGAAGACTTTGAGCAGAAGATGCTTCCTCAAAGCAATCTTCTGCTCTGTCTGTTAATGAAGCAGGGGGGTGTGGGGGGTTTTCCACAAATTCTACAGAAGTTACCAAATGACTGGGATGCCATAAATCCCGATGGTTGTATAACGTTCCACCACCAATGCCATAGCTGACCAATGCATGAAATCGCGCTGTTGCATTTGCAGGTAAGGCTCCCTGTTCCAACAGATCTGCGATCGCTCGTTTAATTCGATCCCTTGCTCCTTCAGATTGCTGCTGATTCCAGGTGGGAGCTTTGGCGATCGCTGATTCTAATTCCCGATTACCCAGATTTGAGTCTTCCGATTTCGCTTTGAATTTACCCGCTGCATCTCCGTAGTGGAAGTAATGGCTATTCTCAATACAATGTGCCCACTCTTCGGCTCGATGCTCAATCTCATGATGATGGCGGCAATATTCAAAATAACCGGGGAGCGATCGAGCCACTTCCACAATCGCATCAACAAGCGCATCTCCAACCAAGGGTTTGCCACCCGCTAAAACATGATGAAAGATATACTCTCGCATCGTGATTCGACCTAAGAGATAATTCGTTTGTCCATAATCAGTCCATCCCAGTTCAATTTCAGCATTGAGATCATTGATAAATTTCTCTGCCTTTGTCGAAACAGAATAACGATGTCGCTTTGCTTGTTTTAAGATACGGCGGATAACCGAGGCTTCTACATCATTGCGTGTTTGAGTAAACTGCCATTGCTGGACAAAACTTTGCTGAGTACTCCAAATCGGTTGAAACTCTTCATCAACTAAATAGGAGCCAATTTGTAAGGGTAAACGATGAGCATTGAAGAGGCTGGGTTTACCATTGACGCTGTAGGGCTTGGGATCCGGAAAAACTTCCAGTTGTCCTGGCTTAATTTTGAAGCCAGCGTTTTGAAGCAAAGTGGATACCGCAATCGCTAACTTCCAGGAGCTTTGAGTTTGTTGAAAGGGAAAATACAAATGCAGCCCATTGCTATAGCTGGAAGTACAAGCTACGTGACTTACCAAACCCAGCGGTTCCAATGCTGCAACAATGCGCGAGATTGCAAAAGGATCTTGCTTCGGGTGATACAGACTACCCATATCAATATCGAGAAGGCAGTAGGACGTTTCTGCACCAAACCGAACACCGTAGAGGTAGGAAGATTGTTGAATGAGGCGATCGCTCAACGGATGACGACTTTCCGTTCTCCATTCAACCTTCTCTCCAGGATTTGAGTATTCTGCCCAGATATAGTCAAATCGGTGTGGAAAGAGCGCGAGAAAATGTTCTGAGTTAAGCAGGTGCTGAAAACCTGCTTGAGAAGAAGCAGCTAGAGAAGAAGCTTTCAAGATCAATACAAATGTAGTTTGCAATCGGAGCGTATCAATTGCTCTAAAAGACCCTTGTGACTATCTGGGATCAAACTGATCAATTTGATCAGAAAAACAGCAAGTTCTGAAAGCTATAAGCTGTAAGGATCTCAGCAATCAAAAAGTGACTTTTGTACCAACTGAGTAGAAATCTTATTCCTTATGAGGGGAAACTTCTTCCCATGAGGGGGGAAACATGATACCCCATCCTAAATGAGCACAGACATATGAAAGCCCTGTCTATAAGCCAATCAGCAGCTTTGTGACCACTACCTCTAAAGGGGGGAAATGTGACTATGTTGTGACCAATAACCCAGGACAGGAGAAACTGTGACTGTCCTGTGACCACTACCTCTAAAGGGGGGAAATGTGACTATGTTGTGACCAATAACCCA
>CAZGDE010000030.1:0-11823 GCA_964524315.1 uncultured bacterium | reverse complement strand
GGACAGGATAAGAAATAGACCAAAAATGTGACTATAACCCTTAGAGGTGGGGATTGTGACCAAAAGGTGTAAATTTGCTGAAGCCTTTATTTCAAAGGGATTATCTCCTGATCTGATTAAGTTGCTCATCATAACCAGATCTAGAAATAAAGCCAAAATAATTTATCCAGGGTAAGATCTCCGCATCTTCGCAGTCAACAACTGCAAGCCTGCTACACCCACCTTTGCATATGTCTACAAATTCCTCCAGTGTCACCGTTAATGTTGAAATAGTTGATGATAAGGAAATCGACACCCCGAAAGGCGTTCGTTCTCGTAAAGTAAGAAAGGAACAGTTAGGGAGTAGCTCTCTAGAACGTCCTGTGTCGAGTCCTAGTCTGTTTGCAACACAAACGGAATACGCTGCTTCAAGTCGAGTAATTTGGGAAGGGGCAAACATTCTAACTCAGGGAAATGATTTACCCTGGATGACCACTGATGACGGTGAAGCTTGTTACAAATCCCCTGTCGCAAAAGGCAAAGGCTTTATTTCATTTTGGCTAACGGATGACTTATTTTCCAGCGACCCATCAGTGCTGGAACGTGATCTAGCGATCGCTTTGATTGAACAATTTGATCTCCGTGCTGCTTGCCTACATCTCATTTATGCTGCCCATGCAACTCAACTAGACCGTCCGTGGGAGGAAGTTTTTACAATCAATGATACTCAGCTTGAGCAATATCTAGGACTACACAAGAACAAGAAGTTGACTAAACAACAGAAGCTGGACTTGATGCTGAAACTAGCGAAACAGCCTTGTCATCTGTTAGTTTACGTTTCATATCCCGAACTTGGACGTATTCCAACAATTAATGTTAGCCGCACTTTTTTATGGGAAATTGCAGAACCTATTTTACATTTTCAGAATAACTTGACGAATGAACAAGGAGAGTTAATTGGTTTTACGCTCAATATTCGTTGTGGAATGTGGGCTAAATATTTTCTAAATGAAGAAAATCGGCGACAGAAGAAGGGGTATTACGAGTATTGTGTGCTCTCCAAAGAACTAATCCTCGATATTATGGCAACCTACCATCATTACGAGGGTGCAGCCCGATTAATGACCTGGTTGCTGTTTAAAACTAAGATTAATCGCAGTAGTCCCCTCACGGTTGAGTTGTTATTGAAAATTGCCTTTGGGGAAAAGTCTTTACAAGATGCGATCGCTAAATCAAAACCTCGTGCCAAATTGGTTGATTCCTGGATAAAAACTCTCAAGGCTCTAATTGAGAAAGGCTGGTCGATTATTCCTGACCCCCAAACTTATCCCATGTCTTATTGGGTGGACACAGGAAAATCAAGTTTGTTTAATGAAATTCCTGATGATCCTGATGCTGCACTTGAGTTTTGGGCAAAAGATGCCTTAGCTTCAACTGGAACTCGTTTGACGGACCGTACACGCAGAGAAAGGGGTAGCTTTACGTTATTTCTCAATGGTCGTTTGTATGTCCAACCTCCAAAAGCAATTTCAGATCGATTAGATGCTCTCGAAGAAGCTCGGCGTCGAACAGAAACAAGGTTGCCCACTATAAGCACTGCTGAAACATCTCAGATTGTTACGGCAATAACATCCCCGAAACAAGCCAGAGAAATTCAATCGGGAGAACAACTGAAGCAGTTGCGGATAACAAAGGGATGGAGTCAGGCGTACTTAGCTGACCAAATTGGGCGCAGTTTAAGTTGGGTCAAAATGGTCGAGACAGGAAAACGTAAAATTCAGCCTCAGGATCAAGCTGCCATCCTATCTGTATTAGCAATTAGTGGTTGAAAAGACTACTGTTTTTTATCTGCCGCTCCATCAATGCTTGAAGCATTGATAATTGCTGCTCAAGCTCAGTGACCGCTTCCCGCCGTGAGATCGCGTCTTTCCAGTGCCGATGTCGTTGACTACCGGGTTTGCCAAGAGACTGGCTTTTGGGTTTGCGATCAGGCTTTTGGGTAACTAACACCGCATAGGTGTAGGTTTTTACCCCCTTTGTGGAACTGGTTTCCGTAAGCCAGCAGTAAGCAGGGGCAACTTCGCCAGAGGTTCGGATCTGGTGGATCAAAGTGAGCAGGCGGTCTCGTTCAGATTCAAGGAAGGTGCTAGCCATAAGAAATTCTGCATGGTCTGTACCTATATCATACAGAAGTTCTGCGTGATAGAAATATTAACCATGCAGAAATCTGCGGGCATTGTGGGCAACGCCACGAACTTCTTTCTACCTCTTTAGGCTACTGTGTACACACAAGTTGAGCTTGGAGTAGGATCAGGCATCCAAGCGAGGGAACGAAAGTGGACAATCCGATTCTGATTCACGCTGAACACCATCAAGGAACTGCTTTTGGCGACCCTCGGTTAGTTAAAAGGGGCAGCATTATACGAGTCACTGTGGCAGCATCAATCGGTAAATATCCGTGCCATCAGCCGCAACCGAGCCGAACAAGTTGGGTATTACCGATTCTTGGAGAATGAGAACGTGAATGTTTCAGAGTTGGTACGGAGTGTGTCAGAGACCTGCCAGCAGCAGGTGGCAGGCTTACATGTGCTAGCCATCAGTGACAGCAGCGAGATTAACTTGCAAGCGCACATAGGACGGATGAACCTGCAAGGCTTGGGTGTAGTCGGGAATAATCGGGACAGGGGATTTTTCATTCATCCGACGCTGGTGGTGAATGCCGAAACAGGATTTCCGTTAGGTCTGAGCACGATTCAACTGTGGCATCGGCAGGTGAATCATGCCGATAAGCATCAACGCCGCTACCCGAACCTGCCGATTGAGGAGAAGGAATCCTATAAATGGCTGCTTGCTGCCGAGCGCTCTGAGCCTTGCTTACAAGCAGGTGGGGCGAGACTGGTGACCTACATCGGAGACCGTGAAAGTGACGTGTACGAGGAGTGGGCGCGGGTTCCTAGCAGGCACAGACATGTGTTAGTGCGAGTGTGCCGAGACCGTCGCCTGTGGGGAACAAAGCAATCGCTCTATGAGTGTTTAAGTGAGCAACCCTGTCAAGGCAATTACTCGGTGCCGGTTTTAGCAGACCCTCGGACTGGACGAACGGCGAGAGAGGCTTGGCTGGCTGTACGCATCGCCCCGGTGCAGATTCAACGACCGAAAAAGGTGAGTGCAAAGGACTATCCCGACCAGGTGCAGTTATATGCGGTGGAAGCCAGGGAAGTCAATCCACCTGCCGGGCAGGAGCCGATTCACTGGCGACTGCTGACCACGCATCGGGTCACCAGTCTTGAGCAAGCACTCCAAGTGATTGAGTGGTATCGCTGGCGGTGGCGGATTGAGCAACTCTTTGCCATCCTCAAACAAGCGGGGTTGGATCTAGAATCCACGCAGTTAGAGTCTGTTGACGCCATTGAACGACTGACGATTCTGGCGTTGTCGGTTGCCCTCCGAATCCTCCAACTCCTCGAAGGTCGAGATGACCCAACCGTGGCGGCTCAGGTGGCGTTTAGTGCTCAAGCGCAACAATGCCTAACTCATTTAGCCCCGTCTTTACAAGGACGCACGCACAAGCAACAAAACCCTTATCCACCTGCTTCGCTACCTTGGGCAACGTGGCTAATTGCTCGTTTGGGAGGATGGTCAGGCTATCGCTCTCAATCTCCCCCAGGTATCCCAACGTTGGTGAGGGGATTGCGCCAGTTTGAGTCCATCTTCCAGGGGTGGAACCTGGCACAAACCCTACTTGTGTGTACAAGGTAGACCTCTTTAGGAGAAGTGGTAGCAGTAAGGCTAAAGGACGCGATTTAGCCTTACTGCTACGTGAATTGAGAAGTGCAGCTTCTCAAGCCATCGTCAATGCAGCAACTTCTTTCTGAACTATAATGAGCCAAACCCAACGACCTGTTGAAGGATGCACTCTATGAATAAAAGTGAATTAGTGGATGCGATCGCATCCACAGCATCTGTCTCAAAGAAGGACGCAGATTCTGTTCTCAATGCCCTGGTCGATACTGTTGTGGAGGCAGTATCTTCTGGCGATAAAGTAACGTTGGTTGGTTTCGGCACTTTTGAATCACGCCAACGTCAGGCACGAGAGGGGCGCAATCCAAGTACAGGAAAGCCGATTCAAATTCCGGCTACAACGGTTCCTGTCTTTTCGGCAGGCAAGGTATTTAAAGAGAAAGTCGCTTCAGCTAAGTAAGATACTTTTAATGTAGATTGCCTAGCTGATTTGAGATTGGCATAGTGAAGAGTGAGTGTACCCTCAGCGCTCATCTCACATTTAGAGATTTTTTTGCAGTAGCAGACTTTGCTTAGTATCGACTATGAACACAGAACTCGGTGCAACATGAGTTTCAGCACTGCGTATCAGCTTCTGCATGGTAAAAGATTAAACCATGTAAAAGCCTTTTATACTCATAAAATCTTCCTTTGAAAGGGTCGCCTAGAATTTCATCCTGATTTCATTTCTGCGATTTATGCTTGAAATTGAGTTGATTTAGTGGGTAATTTGCTGCATAGGAAAGCTCAAGTGTTTGCTGAGGAAGCAATCGCGTAATGAAGTCATTCGGCTGTCGTTATGCGAACGTCTCCTTTAACTGTGGATTAGCTGCATATTGGGAATAGTCAAGTTATACCTGAAGGTCTACAAAGCAAAGCCTCCAATTGACTTATAACATTGATAATTAGAGAGTTTGATTTTCAAGAATTGGCATTTGATTTCAAGGGTAGACGAATGATAAACGTGCTACCTTTTCCCAACTCACTTTGAACGTCAAGGCTACCTTTATGCGTTTTGACGATCGCCTTCGCAATTGCCAAGCCTAATCCGGCTCCACCTGTGTGTCGGGAGCGATCGCTGTTAACTCGGTAGAATCGATCAAAAATTCGAGTTTGATTTGCTGGAGCAATGCCAATTCCTGTATCTTGAACATGAATCAAGGCATGGTGATCGTCCCGCTCTAAGATGACGGTAACTTTGCCTCCATCCAGTGTGTATTGCAACGCATTCGTGATCAAGTTAGAAATTAAACGGCTCAACTGAGCTTCGTCCCCCATCACAAACAGCGGCTCGTTCACCCGAATTTGATGAGTCAGTTTAATCGCCTTGGCAATTTCTAACACAAACAACTCTTCAACTAGGTCAACCACAAGATCATTCAAACAGCAGACAGAGTACTTGATCGGATACGTTTGTTGATCCATTCGCGAGAGCAACAGCAAATCTTGAACTAACTGAGCCAATCGTTTGTTTTGGCGGGCAACGACCGCTAGCGTATCCTGGATTTCCGCTTCAGAGAGTGGGTGTATATCTTGTGCTGCTTCTACGGTTGCACGAATGGCTGCTACAGGGGTGCGTAATTCATGGGCAGCATCCGCTGTAAATTGCTGCATTCGCTCGTAGGATTGATAAATTGGCTTCATGGATAGCCCTGCCAACCACCAACCCGTTCCTCCTACCAAAACGATACCTGCTGGCAGCCCAATCAAAAACAACCACCACAACGTGGTGAGATGGTCATCATATTCTTTGAGCGATCGCCCCACTTGCATATATCCCCATGGGGTTCCATCTGCTGTTTTGAGCAATAAGGAGATTTGCTGATAACGAGTGCCGTCGCTGTCTTTCACGGTCTTCCAACCTTCTTGGATGTCTGCCGAAGTTTCACCAGGGAATTGCCCCAACAGGGCGATCGCTTGTCCAGATTGGTCTAAAAAGCGTAAGTAATAGCCGTTTTGTTGCACAATTCCTAAAACGTGCCGTCCAGCATTGCCTGGTTGCTGGGAACAGCTCTGGTTTGCTAAACATAAACCTGGTAAAGCAGCCACTACACTTGGTTCGAGTTTTCCAGGCTGTCTTAGCTTTGATTCCAGGTTATCGTGTAAGGTTCCAGAAACAGACTCTAACTCCTGTTCCACCGCGTGCCAGTGGGAGTAAGCAACCATTTGATAGGTGACTAACCCGCTCAAGCTCAAAGTCACACCCATGACGACCGCATACCAACCTGCCAGTCGTCCACGAGTTTGGTTGAATAGTTTATTTTGATGCATCTGGAACGTTAAAGCGGTAGCCCATACCGTGAACCGTTTCGATTAGTCCTTCATACCCTGTTTCTGCCAGTTTACGTCGCAGGAGGCGAATTTGGGCAGCAACCGCGTTACTGGTTGGTTCTGCGACCGATTCCCACAGCTGATTCATCAATTGCTCACTGCTGACAATTTGACCCGTATGTTGCATCAGATATTCCAGGGTTTGAAATTCTTTGGCAGTCAACGTAATGCTTTGGCTGGTTTGGGAATGCGTTTGCTTGAGTAAGGTACGAGTGCCATAATCCAGAATTAAATTGCCAATTTGAATTTGCGGTGGTTGAATTTGGGGCGATCGCCGTTGGAGGGCGCGAATCCGAGCCAGTAACTCTGCCATGCCAAACGGCTTGACTAGATAATCATCGGCTCCGGCATCAAGTCCGGCGACTTTATCCTCCATGCGGTCGCGAGCGGTCAGCATCAGGATGGGCAAGGGATTGTTGCGCGATCGCAGTTGTTTACAAAGTTCAATCCCTGTGATTCCCGGCACCATCCAATCCAAGATAGCTAACTTGTACTCGACTTGAGAGCGATCGAGATAATGCCACGCCTCAATGCCATCTTGAACCCAGTCCACGATGTACCGTTCCCGATGCAACACGCGATGAATGGCAGATCCTAAATCTGGCTCGTCTTCCACAAGCAAAATTTTCATGCAAATTTCACCCATCTCCTCATTTCATAGTTTGACACTCCAAAATGAAATCAAGATGAAATTTGCATTGCGGCACTAACGACGATCTAATCCTGTAGAGGGGTGATTGGAAAGCGTTGGGAGATTATTTTGGTTGGTTGACCTTCTCAGGAGTCTTAGAAGTGGCAGACAGTTGTTGCAGACACATGGCTCTTGTATTACGCCAAACCACATTCCGAATATGAGTTGGATAGTTTACGACAGGTGGCGTTGCACGAGCCGCATCTCCTTGACACTTGTTTTCACTTGCGTTAGCAGCAGAAATAAAAGTAGAGAATGCCAGCACAAATGCAGTAGTGATGATTAGCCTCTTCATGATTTTATTTCTTGTTCTATTAATTTATAGGATTGACTTCAATTGGAGGCAAGCTTCTTGCACAAATCACAAAAAGGTTTGATAGATAGTTTTTCACCTATTGTGCAAGAGCTTACCAACTAGCAAAATCTCAGGTGAAAATTCAGGTGCCGTACTTACACTTATACAAAGCTTCGTTGTACTCAAAATCTCCGGGTTTAACCCAGGATGGCAGCGATTCACAGTAAGCCGGATAAGCATCATTCAACTTTGCATCTGGCTTGTTTGCCTGATTTGATTCTTCTAACTTGGTGTTTCTTTCATTAAGTGCCTCATCGGTGGATGGTTTTGCTGGGACTTGCGCTTCAGGAGATGATGGATTTTTTGATTTGGATTGAGCTTCTAGATGCGTTCTAACTGCCCCTCCTGAGGTTTCTACAGAGTTTGCGCTTGCTTGAGCAATTGGAATTGTTGCAAGAAATGCGAGAGAAAATGCAGTGGTATAGATGCAGCGTTTCATGGCGGTTCTCCTTGGATCGATTGATGAGTCATTCTTATGAGGCGTTAACGCTCTGATCTGCACTTAGCCATTGCTTCCAAAGCTTCTCGCACAGAACCTCCGGTTGTTCCTGTTGCCCGCAATGATGAGCAGGTATCTGGGGTAGGAGGATTGCTACTTGAGCGAACCTGTTCTTGATTGTTGGTTGTCTTTGCTCTAGTCACTGGTGTTGACTGTGGAGTGGTAGTTTGGGAATTAGCGGTTGGTTGACTCTTACATTGTGCAGCCGCTTCTAATTGTTCTCGAATCGCTCCGCCAGTGGTCGCTGGTCGGATTGCTTGCTGGCAGGCATCGGTGTTAGAAGGATTTGCCATTACTAGATTGACAGGAGTAGCTGCAAAAAATGCTAGCGCAAAGGAAGCTGTGTAAATCAGCTTTTTCATGTTGGTTCTCCCGGATGAAACTCTCAGTTTTAATCAGGTTTAATCTGATATTTACTATCGTGTCAGACGCAAATGAAAACTTGATGAAAATTCAGTTTATAAATGGATCTTCATTGTTAATTAAAGTAACTTTTTGAGTTAAATCTAGAGCCAGTAGGGAATAGCAAGTATTGTCTAGCAGTATTTACTTTGATTGATGCATCGGAATGCTTATAAAGATATGTAATTGCCTCAAAATTTCATCTTGATTTCATAACTATGTGCAAAACTACCCGCATGGCGATCGAAGTCCACTTCAATGGAAATTTGAGCAATGCGGCATCACCATCATGAGCATCCTGACCCAGAAAACTCCGCCAGTCCTGGAACGCACGTCAGACATGCTGACCATGCAGCGCAGCTTGATAACGCAACCTATGTCGGACATTCTGGACATGATAAACACGCAGGGCATAGTCCAGAGATTTTCAAACGACGTTTTTTTATCTGCTTGCTACTAACACTGCCAGTCCTCTACTACTCGTCGCATTTTCAAGAGTGGTTTGGTTATCAGGCGATTCAATTTCCGGGTTCTGAGTGGGTTGCTCCAGTTTTGGCAACAGTAATTTATTTCTATGGGGGTTGGGTTTTCCTGCGGGGTGCGTGGCGTGAATTGCGTAGCAAAATCGGCATGATGACGCTGATTGCTTTGGCAATCACGGTTGCGTTTGTCTACAGTGTGGCAGTTTCTCTAGGGCTAAAAGGGGAACCCTTTTACTGGGAATTGGCAACGCTGGTAGTTGTCATGTTGCTGGGGCACTGGATTGAGATGGCATCGGTGCAGGGAGCCAGCCGCGCATTAGAGCATCTGGCAGATTTGGTGCCTTCTGTGGCGCACAAATTCGTCAACGGGCGGACCGAGGATGTGCCTGTGAATGAACTGCAAGAAGAAGATTTGATTCTGATTCGTCCCGGTGAGCAAGTTCCGATCGATGGAGAGGTTACAGAGGGGACTTCCAGCGTGAATGAAGCGTTTCTAACGGGTGAATCTCGTCCAGTGGTCAAGCAAATGGGGGAGGAAGTCGTGGCGGGTGCTGTCAATGGTGAGGGAGCGTTGACGGTTAAAGTCACTCGTACAGGCGACCAAACCACTCTCAGCCAGATTATGCGCTTGGTGGAAGAAGCGCAATCTTCTAGAAGTCGCTATCAAGCATTGGCAGACCAACTTGCCTACTGGTTAACAATTATTGCGATCGCGGTCGGCTCTCTTACCTTCATTGTTTGGCAAGCGGTTGGACCGGATTTGGCATTTGCAATTAATCGGGCAGTGACTGTGCTGGTGATTACCTGTCCTCATGCTCTGGGCTTGGCGATTCCTTTAGTGATTGTCAACGCCACTGCCATGTCTGCGAAACACGGTATCTTAGTCCGGAGTCGAGAGGCGTTTGAACGAGCCAGAAACATTCAAGCGATCGCCTTTGATAAAACCGGAACCCTAACCGAGGGGCAATTTGGTGTGCAGCGGATTTATGCTGATGGCATTGACGAAACAGAGGCGCTGGCGATCGCGGCTGCCCTAGAAGCCCTTTCTGAACATCCTTTGGCTCAAGCGATGGTTAAAGAAGCTGATCACCGTTCCTTACAACTACCAAAAGCAACCGATTTCCAAGCAATTCCGGGAAGCGGTGTGGAAGGGCAGGTCAACAGTCAACGTTATCGAGTTGGACGACCAGAGTGGGCAAAAGAACTTAAGGTGCAGTTTCCTGAAGCATTGCAACACGGTTTGGAGCAGGCTGAATCTCGTGGTGAAAGTGCGATCGTCCTGATGGATGAGCATCAAGTATTAGCGGTATTCGGACTAGCGGATCAGGTACGAGAACAGGCACGAGAGGCGGTTGAGAGATTGCGGGAGATGGATGTTGAGGTGGTGATGATTACGGGAGATGCGGAAGCGGTTGCTAAGACTGTTGCTGATGATTTGGGGATCGATCGCTATTACGCCCGTGTTTTGCCCCAAGACAAAGCCTCAATCATTCGTCGGTTGAAGCAGGAGAAACCGACCGCTTTTGTGGGAGATGGTATCAATGATGCCCCCGCGTTGACCGAATCCGATTTGGGGATTGCGATCGGGGCGGGAACGAATGTGGCGATCGAGTCAGCCGATTTAGTGCTAGTTAAAAGCAATCCATTGGATGCAACCTACGCACTCAAACTTGCAAAAGCAACTTACAACAAGATGACTCAAAACCTTTTTTGGGCAACAGGTTACAACATCGTTGGTATTCCACTGGCGGCTGGAGTTGCTGCACCCTTTGGAATTCTGCTCTCACCTGCTGTGGGTGCGATTTTCATGAGTGTTTCCACTGTAGTTGTGTCAATTAATGCCATAACTCTGCGGCGGGTAAAGCTGGCTTAGCTTTCAACAGAACGTTAGTCTTGAGATTTCATCTTGATTTCATCTCCTCGCATTACGCTAAAAATAACACTAGAAGTGGTTGAGACAAGATCTGAATCAAGCCTGTAAACAATCAGATTTAGGTAGTCTGGTTTAAACATTTTTACAGTATTATGAAACTTTCACGGCGACGATTAATTACTTTAGGTAGCCTGGGATTGGCAGGGTTGTCCTTAGCCGCTACACCTAAGCTCATCCAATGGGTACAGGCACGTACTGATCAGCCTTTCCCTCAGCCACCAGATTTGAAAAATGAAAGTAAGCAAGCAGGATTGGTAGAGTTTTCCTTGAGAGCAAGCAGCAGCCGGATCAAGCTACTGGGACAAGATGGTTTAGAAGCAGAACTGATGACTTACAACGGTAGCTTCCCCGGTCCAACAATCCGTGTCAGAGAGGGCGATCGCGTCCGCATCCAATTCCGCAACGACTTGAAGGAACCTACAAATCTACATTTCCACGGGCTACATATCCCTTCCACAGGACAGGGAGATAATGTTTTTCGTACCGTTAAGCCAGGAGAAACGGCACTGTACGAATTTGAGATCCCAAACGGATCTGCTGGGACTTATTGGTATCACCCGCATTACCACGGGAATGCCAACACACAATTATTTGCCGGATTGTCGGGGGCGATCGTGGTAGATGGTCCGTTGAACACAATTCCCGAATTACAGCAGGTTCCCGATCGCCTGATTGTCCTCAAAGATTTGGAACTGGATGCTCAGGGCACAATTCCCCCGCTAACCCCCATGCAGTGGATGAATGGACGCGAGGGTAGCCGGGTGATGGTGAATGGCATCGTCCAACCCGTACTTAGCGTAGAAGGCGGAGTCATTCGTCTGCGACTGATCAATCAATCGATTGCCCGCTACTATAACCTCAAGTTGGCAGGGCATCCCATGACGGTGATTGCAACCGACGGCGGATTTGTCAGTACACCTTACCCGGTTGATTCGTTGTTGCTCGCTCCGGGAGAACGCTATGAGGTGCTGGTCAGCGTCTCTCAGCCTGGTGATGTGGTGCTGCTCAACCAACCCTACGATCGCGGCATGATGGGCATGGGCATGATGAGTGGAATGGATCATGGCGGTATGGGCGGTATGGATGGAATGCAGGGAATACAGGGAATGAACCACGGGGGAACTCAGCGCACAGGGGAAGGGGCACTGATGACGCTGCGATTCGCTGGCTCAAATCCAACAGTAAAAATATCCCGTAGCATTAACCCGATTAGAGCGTTAACTCCCAAAGAGTCCGTGCAAAAACGTACCCTAAACTTTACAGAGCGCATGGGCATGATGTCGTCTGGGATGGGAAACGGTTCACCGGGGATGAGAGGCATGATGTCGTTCTCGTTCAATGGGCAGGAGTTTGACATGGATCGGGTAGACA
>CAZGDE010000029.1:16215-29670 GCA_964524315.1 uncultured bacterium | reverse complement strand
GCCATTACCTCAGAACTGGCGATCGTAGAATCTGTCATCTAGCAAACCTCCAGAATGATACAAAACATGGGGCAAGGATTTTTAGAATTTATTTGGTATCTTTTGCGATAGAACCCTTGCCCTGCCCCCAAAATAGATCACTTTTTTGAAGAGAATGGATTCTTTAAAGAAATAAAATTTAGTTTTTCGAAAAAGAAATATTAACGTTATTTTTACGGTTAGAACGTAGTTTATAAAGGCTTCTATATCTGATTGAGTAACTATTTGTAACTTAGAAAGAGGAATATCATTCAGGCATTCAACCTGTTGGAAGTGCTCAAGTTAAACAACGTATTTTGTATTTCTTAAGTTAATGAAAGCAACGATTGAGCAACTGGCATCTATCTCCGTGTTCACCCAGTTACAGCCTGAACAACTTACCAGTTTACAGCCCCATACGATGGTTCATGCCTATCAGTCAGGCGAAATTGTTTCTCACGAAGGCGATCGCCTGCCTCCCCGGTTGTATGCTCTGATTAGCGGACTATTGCGAGTCTCTAAGACTGCCAGTAGTGGTAAAGAAACGATTCTTCGTACTCTGGCGAGTGGCGATATTTTTGCGGCTCCTGCCCTATTTGGCAATGGCATTGCCCCCGCCACGGTTATCGCTGAAAGTGAGGCTCTGGTCTTAATGGTAGATCGGGAGACTTTATTGAGTGTAATTCAAGCGAATCCAGAAATTGCCTTGAAGATGATGGCTGTCTTCAACCAGCGGCTTCAGCAATTGCATGAAATGGTGCATGGTCTGGTTTCGGAACGGGCGATCGTGCGATTGGCCCGTTTTGTGCAGGAGTCTGCCGGTGGATCGGAGACTCCTATCAGTGAACAGGGAGCCTGTTTACGTCTACCACTTTCCTATTACGAGATTGCTCGTAGTATTGGTATCACCTATGAGGAATGTGTACGTCTGTTTAAGCAACTGAATGCGCTTGTCTCCTACAGTCGAGGGGGCAAGATTACTATTCTTAATTGGCAAGGCTTAGACGCGATCGCCCACGGGTTGCCGACCCAGGACTAGAGCGATCGGGCAAGAACCAACCGCTTTTGGGCATCATTGCTCCTGATAGTTCCACAGCAATCCACCATCCACAAAGAAGGTACTACCGGTGATGTAATCGGCCTCTGAAGAGGCTAGAAACGTAACGAGAGACGCGACATCCTGAGGTTGTCCTAACCGGCCTAAAGGAATGTTGTTAAGCAATGCGCCTAACTTTTCGGGATCATGCAACAGTTTGGTATTGATCGGTGTCTCAATGGCTCCTGGAGCAACATTATTAATAGTGATGCCTAAACGTCCCAATTCCACTGCCAGGTTACGGGTCAACATTTTCATGCCACCCTTACTAACACAGTAAGCAGTGAAGTTGGGAAAGGGTAAATCTTCATGGACAGAACTGATGTTGATAATCTTGCCGGGACGTTTGGTTTCCAGCAAATGCTGGACAAATGCCTGGGTGGCAAAGAACACACCTTTTAAGTTGACATTCAAAACCGCATCGTAGTCTGCTTCGGACACTTCCCAGAATGGTGCATGTTTTTCGATACCGGCATTGTTGACCAGAATATCCAGCTTGCCAAAGTGGTCAATGCTTTCGCGAATCAGTTCACGTACCATACTCACACTGCCCAAATCTGCCTGAATTGTGTGACCGCGCGAGTGGGGGCACTCTGCCATATAGCACTTACCACCGATCGCTCGCACCTTTTCCAGGGTTTCTTCTGCACCTTCGGGGTGAGAGCGGTAGTTAATAACAACATCTGCGCCCGCCGCCGCCAGTTTGAGAACAATTCCCTGTCCAATGCCTTGACTACTACCTGTCACTAAGGCAACTTTACCACCAAGTTTCATGGGGTTTCTCCTAATGAATAAAGCGTTTCGGCTAATGGGTGTTATTCTGAATCCGGGCATATCACTGGGTAGTGATCATTGATTGCTTAATCTCGCTGCTCCAAACGTTGCATTAAATTTGCGACACCAGACTGCTACCGATTGATAATTCGCTAAATTAATAGTTGGCGGAATAGGATATCGTTGTGCCCCACTGAATTTTCGTAACGATGCCAGCAGCATATAATCCCCTGCCTTCAAGGGATATGCAGGTGGTTTGGTCGAACCCAGAACATTGCTAGAGCGATGCAAAATGACAACAAGATCCGGTCCCAGGTTGGAGGTTTTGAAGTTCCGATCCAGTTCTAAAAAAGATTGACCGTTTTGCATGACGATGCGAACTGTTCCCTGGGTCGGATGCTCGCCTGACGCGAAGTTTCCCGATCGAACGATAACCGGTTTAGTCGAGGTCATGGTTTGTGCGATCTCTGCTTGCCTTAGTTGCATAGCCAATCTGAAGGACATTGAACCCGTTGTTTGCTGTGCAATGGTTCTGCTGGTATAGCCTACCAGTAACAGTGGCACTAAACTAAACACAAACCAATATTTGACTTGCATAGCTGCATCTTCCTAATGCACAATCATTTACAGTCATAATTATGACTGGCACTCGCGGTTGCAGGATGATTTCTTGCTAAGGAGTTTAGCCCGAAATGCTGATATTCCCGCGAGACGCTTCTTAGTTCATTCTCAGCCAGTTTTCATGTTTCCTTGGCTGAAGGCAGCGGAATTAAATAAGTTCAATACTTGGTAGGGGCAAGTTTAGCAGAGCAATCTACGCCCAACAATCGATTTGACGGCAAAACCCGCCCTGCAGCCCTACCATGTGGCTAACCCATCTGAGAACTGCTGTAAATCCAAGATTCTAAGACTGCTGTGTACACATTTCGGGGCTGATGACAACTTTAGTAGCAGGAGCAATATCAAAAATTTAATCCTATTAAAAGATTTTTGTACAAAAGTTCTATTTCAGACAATGGAAATTGATAATTAAGGAGATTTCTAGAAAATGAAATACCTGTAAGGGTAGGTTTGGCCATAGAATGACTGTCTGAGTCTCAGGACTTGAGCTAAACCTGCCCCAACCCCAGGTACATTTCTGCTTGAAAACTGCCTCAGTAAAACTAGCGTTCAAAGATCTATGCATATTGATTTACCTCAGTTCATCCGGTCGATCGGCTACTTGGGAGTATGGGGAATTGTTTTTGCCGAGTCAGGTTTACTGGTTGGGTTTTTCTTGCCAGGAGATAGTCTCCTATTTACGGCTGGCTTTATTGCCCATCAGGGGTATTTGAATATTTGGACGCTCGGAATGGGTATTTTGGTTTGTGCGTTTTTTGGAGACAATATTGGTTACGCTTCTGGTTATCGTTTAGGGCGAAAACTATTTCAGCGCACAGATTCCTGGTTTTTCCATAAAAAGCATCTAGTAACAACACAAAACTTTTATGCTCGACATGGTAAGAAAGCAATAGTCCTTGCACGCTTTATGCCAGTTATTCGCACATTCGCTCCGATTGTGGCTGGTATTGGAGCGATGCACTACCGCACATTTATTGTTTATAACCTGATTGGCGCGATCGCCTGGAGCGTTACTATTACCGGATTAGGTTATTTCTTGGGTAGTTTGATTCCTGCTGATCAGGTTGATAAATATCTACTGCCCATTGTCGTTGCCATTATTGTTGTCTCTGTTATCCCTTCCTTATGGCATTTCTACCAGGAATACAGAGACACTCACAAAGGTTAGTCAGGATAGGATTTGTATTGATATTAGAGTGACTTCAAGTTAGGCGTAGATATAGTAGCCGTCTCCGTGTCCACCATGTAGCAGGAAAATGACCGGATATTGTTGATGTGGGGGTTTGGTATAGTTAGGAGGTAAGATTACCCCGTAGGTGCGCGTGGTACCTAATGCCTGACTGGAATAGGATTCTAGCCGGAATGTGAGATTGGATGCAGGCGCGATCGCTACCGGATGATTCGACCCCACGGACGCATGTTGTACCTGCCCTGCAACAGTAAGGTAATCCAAACTGATGAGAGAGTAGACAGTCAGTATAATCGCACGTAAACCAGATGCTCGCTTGTGCCACATCACTTTAACCACACATTAGAATAAATTAATCAGCAAGAGATAAACTCAGCAAGAGATAAACGAGAAGTTTGTCGAGGCGTATGGATTTACTGCCTGACCTGAATTGATCGTGTAGCCCAACACAACGAGTAAACTAAAAACTGATACTAATAACTATTAGTTAATCATCAGTGCATTGGCTAGGCTGAAACGACCTTTTAGTATGACGGTGAAGTGTGTCAGTCATATGACAACCATATGTTTTTTCCAGCGTCAATTATTGGCTTACCAGGTACACCTGCTGTCCTGAAAGTAGCTGCTTACACTAACATCGCCAACATTCCCGATCTCGTTCCTTCCTCAAGGCGGTTACTTTACAGCCTCATCAACCAGCAGGAGGTCAAAGGTGATTGACGTGCATAGTAAAGCAATTTCCCAACCTGAGGCAGAGTTTCGTCTCATCGCTTTTTAGTAACATCGGCAACGAAGCGCAGCAACGGTGGGAGCATGAACGTTCAGATATCAGCAGCCTGGGACAAGGTTCAGAGCATGATCAATGGATTTTTCTTTCTGTTACCTAACCTTGTACTGGCGGTGTTTGTATTTGCTATCTTTTTCGCAATTGCAGGGGCAATTCGCCGCTTAGTCGCCCGGTTCACCCGCGATCGCCGCCATGCCCGCAATTTAGGTTTGATCCTGGGACGACTGGCACAATGGACGACGATGCTGATTGGACTATTCATTTCGCTATCAATCGTCATTCCATCATTAAAAGCCAGTGACTTAGTGCAATTGTTGGGAATTAGTGGGGTGGCGATCGGGTTTGCCTTTCGAGATATCCTGCAAAACTTTCTGGCAGGGATCTTGATCTTGCTGACTGAACCGTTTCAACTTGGCGATCAGATCATTTTCAAAGATTTCGAGGGCACAGTGGAAAGTATCCAAACCCGTGCCACCAGCATTAGAACCTATGATGGGCGTCGGATTGTTATTCCTAATTCAGAGTTATTCACGAATTCTGTGACGGTCAACACTGCCTTTGAAAGTCGCCGTCTGGAGTATGATGTTGGCATTGGCTATGGTGATGATATTGATCATGCCAAACAACTCATCCTGGACGCGATGCATGAAACTCCAGGCGTGTTAGCCGATCCCGCTCCGGATGCGATCGTAGTCAAACTAGCAGACAGTACCGTCAATATTCGTGCCCGTTGGTGGATCAAACCACCCCGGCGAGCGGATGCTCTGAATTTGCAAGATCGGGTGTTAACGGCCATTAAGAATAAGCTCACCGCTAACGGTGTTGATCTACCCTTCCCTACCCAGCAAATTCTCTTCCATGACCAGACGGAAGAAACGGATGGCGATCGCACCCACCAACGCGAAGGCTGGCCTGCCGGTAAACGGAATGTGCCTAAACCACGCAACATGGACGGTTTGTTAGGGCAAAAAATCCAGGAATTGGAAGGGCGAAACAACCGTAGTTAATCTGTCTGAGTGGTTTAACTGAAAAGGTTTGAGGCCCTTTTTGATAGTCATTAGTCATTTGACTACTAATACCAATTTAAAGAGTACTGTGTGCAGATACAGCGGGTCGTAGGGGCGGGTTTTGCAGATGAGGTATCTGTTTAACCGATCGTTCCTGGCAAAACCCGCCCCGGCGTTGCTGATTAGAAATATGAACCGCCCCTACAGCAGATATGCCTGTCTGCAAGTCATATCCGTATTCAGCAACGCCCCCGTCCCTACTGGATCTGACCTGTTCGTAATTTAATTTGGTATAACGACCAGTGACCAATGACCAATGACCAATGACCATAACCAATGACAGTCTCCCCTGTTCTCACAGTTGACTTCGGACTGCTATATAGCGATCCTATTTGGATTGTGAAAGGACTTCCCCGACAGGGAAAGACTTTCACAAAGCCCTCTGTTCATCAACAATTTAGAATGGCTATAGCTGTGTTTGAGATTACATACCGAGCGTGAGTACATAGTGAGATGAAATACCGATGAAATGTTTGCCCAGCAGCGGTGAGATATTTCATCTATCCCAGTTGTCAGAGGTCGATTAGTTCCTCGCCTCTTAGCATAAAGTGGCAAACACTTGCGACGGCTAATAAGAGCGTCTGCAAGATTTTGAGAGGACTGACATTATGACCCATACAATGACTCAAGACATGCAGCAATGCATTACCAACTGCCTTGAATGTCATGGGATTTGCTCAAATATAGCGATCTATTGTTTGGAAAAAGGGGGGCAGCACGCTCAGGCTAACCATATCAAACTGTTGCTTGATTGCGCCGAAATCTGCCAGACCAGCGCCAACTTTATGCTCCGCTCCTCCGGTTTCCATGCGCGTACCTGTGGCGTGTGTGCCGAGATCTGCGATCGCTGTGCCCAGGAATGCGATCGCATGGGTGACGATGCCCAGATGAAACGGTGCGTTGAGGTCTGCCGTCGCTGTGCCGCTTCCTGTCGTCAAATGGCAATGGCAATGGCGTAGGAACAGGAACTCATCCAGTACTGATCAGGTGGGGCATGACTGTTCCACCTGATTTTATTTACAGACAGCAATAACGCCGAAATATTTTCTAAGAAAAATATACAAAAAACTACGAAATAGCCCTTGACTCTCCAGTCGTCTGGAGCGTTCAAGATGAATTTAACCAATTAATGTGACTGAGGATTTTAACCATGACTCTCCAATTGAAAGTTCCCAACATGGCTTGTTCCGCCTGCAGCGACACGATCACGAAAGCCATCCAGGCAGTGGATCCAACCGCAACTGTCCAGGCAGATACGAAAACGAAGCTGATTGAGATCGATACCCAGGCTACAGAAGCGGCCATTCGGGACGCAGTCACTACCGCTGGTTATACCATTTCTGACTAGTCGAGGAACCTGATGGAAAATACAACATTAAAGCTGCGCGGGATGAGTTGCGCCTCCTGCGCGAGAAATATTGAGGAGGCAATCCGCTCGGTTCCGGGGGTAGCGGACTGTGCTGTTAACTTTGGAGCCGAACAAGCAAGTGTCGCTTACGACCCGCGACAGACGGATATCCAGGCAATTCAAACGGCTGTGGAGGAGGCTGGCTATGTTGCATCGCCAATGGAACATGACACTCTCACTGTGGATGACGCGGAAAAGGCAGCACGACAGGCAGAAAACCAGGATTTGACCCGCAAGGTCTGGATCGGTGGCATCATCAGTACTATTTTGCTGGTGGGTTCCCTGCCTGCCATGTTGGGGCTACCCATTCCGTTCATTCCGGCGTGGCTGCATGACTTCTGGTTGCAGGCAGTTCTCACGGCTCCCGTCCAGTTCTGGTGTGGCAGGGCATTCTACGTCAATGGCTGGAAGGCTCTCAAACGCCACACGGCAACAATGGACACGTTGATTGCTCTGGGAACGCTGTCAGCCTATTTCTACTCCCTATTTGTGACGATCGATCCGAGTTTTCTCATCGCCCAGGGTATCATGCCGGGTGTTTATTATGAAGTCTCGGCGATCGTGGTTACGCTCATCCTGCTGGGACGGTTGTTTGAGAGTCGGGCCAAGGGCCAGACCTCGGAAGCAATTCGTAAACTAATCGGCTTACAGGCGAAGACAGCACGGGTGATTCGCAACGGGCAGGAAGTGGACATTCCCATTGCCGACGTTGCTCTGGGTGATGTGATTCTGGTGCGCCCCGGTGAAAAAGTTCCGGTAGACGGGGAAATTGTTGATGGTTCCTCTTCCCTGGACGAATCAATGGTGACGGGTGAAAGCCTTCCTGTGAAAAAGCAAGCAGGCGATGAGGTGATCGGTGCCACGATCAACAAAACGGGTAGTTTCCGCTTCCGGGCCACTCGTATTGGTAAAGATACTTTCCTGGCCCAAATTGTCAAATTGGTACAGCAGGCGCAAGGCTCGAAAGCGCCGATTCAGCGACTGGCTGATCAGGTCACAGGTTGGTTTGTTCCAGCGGTGATTGCCATTGCGATCGCCACCTTCATTCTCTGGTACAACCTGATGGGAAATGTGACACTGGCACTGATTACGACCGTTGGGGTACTGATTATTGCCTGTCCCTGTGCGCTGGGGTTAGCCACGCCGACCTCCATCATGGTTGGTACAGGTAAAGGCGCGGAAAACGGCATCTTGATTAAAGGGGCGGAAAGCCTGGAACTGGCACACAAAATTCAGACCATTGTGCTGGACAAGACCGGCACGCTCACTCAGGGTAAACCGACAGTCACCGATTTTGTCACGACTGATGGCACCACCAGTAGTAACGAGTTAAAGCTTATTCGACTGGCTGCTTCGGTAGAACGGAATTCAGAGCATCCCCTGGCAGAGGCAGTCGTGCAATATGCGAAGTCGCAAGAAGTACAACTGACGGATGTGGTTGGGTTTGAGGCGATTGCTGGTAGTGGTGTGCAGGGAACCGTTTCCGATCGCCTGGTGCAGATTGGGACGCAACGCTGGATGCGGGAATTGGGAATAGATACCACTGCTCTGGAACAACAATGGGAACGACTGGAATCTTTGGGCAAGACTGCTATCTGGATTGCCGTTGATGGCAGTGTGGAAGGCATTATGGGAATTGCCGATGCCCTGAAACCTTCGTCTACAAATGCGGTGCGAGCCCTGCAACGATTGGGTCTGGAAGTGGTGATGTTGACTGGAGATAACCGCCGCACGGCTGAAGTGATTGCCCGTGAAGTTGGCATCCAACGGGTCTTTGCCGAAGTCCGCCCTGACCAGAAAGCCGCTAAAGTTGCCGAAATTCAACGAGAAGGCAAAGTCGTGGCAATGGTAGGAGATGGGATCAACGATGCCCCGGCCCTGGCCCAGGCGGATGTTGGCATTGCCATTGGAACGGGCACCGATGTGGCGATCGCCGCCAGCGACATTACCCTGATTTCAGGTGACTTACAGGCAATCGTGACTGCGATCGAGCTATCCCATGCCACAATCCGCAATATTCGCCAAAATCTCTTCTTTGCGTTTATCTACAACGTGGCTGGCATCCCGATCGCCGCAGGCATTCTCTTCCCTATCTTTGGCTGGCTGCTTAACCCGGTGATTGCTGGTGGTGCAATGGCATTCAGCTCTGTCTCCGTTGTCACCAATGCTCTCCGACTACGCAATTTTCAACCCAAAGTATTTAGTTAGTGTCGATGGTCATTTGTCGTTTGTCGTTTGTCATTTGTGAAGCGTAAGGTATGTGAGGCAACACCATAGCGCACCCGAAAAGCGAACTAATGACCAATGACCAATGACCAATAACTAATGGCCAATAACTAATAACCAATGACCAATCTAAAGAGCAGTGAAGAAGTAGAGGATAAAGTGATGCTAAAGAAAGCAACATTTTTCGGAACGTTGGCCGGATTAGGATTTTTGTTGGGAGCTATTTCGGGAGCGATCGCCGCCGAAGCTGACATGAATAACATGAGTGGACATGCAGCGCCCCAATCCAATCAATTTCAACGTATTGAACAACCAATGGGCAATAAGGTTGCTGTTACGTTAGGGGGGTTGGGATTGATTGGTTTAGAACTCTGGTGGTTTTTGCTGAGCAAACCGAAATTGCGTCGAGCAGCTACAACAGGCGGAATTCAGGAAGTTACGGTAACAGTTGATGGTGGGTACGAACCGAGTCAGATTGTTGTGCAAGCAGGTCAACCTGTACGATTAAACTTCGATCGCAAAGACCCCAGTAGTTGCCTGGAAGCGGTTCGCTTTCCTGACTTTCACATTGCCCAGGATTTGCCTTTGAACCAAACGACGGCGATCGAATTCACTCCCGAAAAACCGGGTAAATATGAATTTACCTGTGGCATGAATATGTTTCGTGGCGTTGTGGACGTTCAGTAGTAATGTCTATCCTTTAACCGTTTGCAATAAAAAGCCAAGAATAGCACCTGCTAACACTAACCAGGCAGAGTTAACTTTAGTCCGCAAGACCACGATCACACTGACAACAGCCACGATTGCCGTTTGCCAATCAACCAGGGCAGTTCGTCCCAGGATCCAGGTAACCCCTGCCATGAGTCCTAACGATGCAGCATTGACCCCATCCAAAAAGCCACTTGCCCAGGTAGAAGCACGCAGTTTTGCTACCCAGGGATTGATGATCGCCACACCAACAAAAGCAGGTAAAAAGATGCCAATAGTGCCTGCGATCGCGCCTGCGTTACCCGCTAACAAATAGCCAATGAATGTTGCTGTCGTAAACACTGGCCCAGGGGTGAACTGGCCAATGGCAATGGCATCCAAAAGTTGTTGGGAAGTGAGCCACTGGTTGCGTTCGACCAAATCTCGCTGGAGAAATGCGAGTAGCACGTAACCACTCCCATAGAGCACACAACCAATTTTGAGAAAGAACAGAAAGACCTTTGCCCAACTGATGGTAGCGATCGTCGTTGTGGTTGTACCAACCTGAGCCAGCGTGCTTGCAAACGGTAATAGCAAAGCTCCCATAACATTTGGTTGTTTCTGCCGATGCTTCACTAGCATCACTGCAATACCACCCAGCATCAGCACCACAATTTCGTTGAGGCCCGCAAAATAAGCAGCGATCGCCCCAATGCCGGCAATGGTTGTTGGCTTGTCCTTAACAGCCTTCTTACCCAACTGCCACAGAGCTTGCAAGACAATCGCCACGATGACGGGTTTGACCCCATACAATAACCACTCCACCTGGGGCACAGTTTGATAGCGGGCATAAACCGCCGCCAGTGCCCACACAATCAACATGGCCGGTAGGATAAAGCAGGTTCCGGCAACCATTAAACCGCGCCAACCAGCCCGTTCCAGCCCAATGTGGATAGCTAGTTCGGTGGAGTTAGGCCCAGGAATTAAATTGGTGATTCCCAGCAAATCCAGCAACCTTTCATGACTGAGCCATTGACGACGTTTGACCACTTCATCAGTCATCATGCCAATATGGGCAGCGGGCCCGCCAAAGGCGATCGCCCCCAGACGCAGAAACACAATTGCTAACTCAGAGAGTCGCTGTTTCTGTTCCTTCGGCTTCAGGTCAGCGTAGGGGATTGGGTGGGTTACAGACTGAATGCCTTCTGGCTCCTGAGACATGAGACTGCTCCTTCATCACGTCATCAACTGAACAAAGTAATATAGTATTACTTCAAGCGGTATCGAGCAGGTGTCCAATGAAACAGGGCATGTTCGTGTGTAGCAAGAACTCAGCTCGATCGCAGATGGCAGAAGGATTTGCCAGACACTCCGGCACAGGGCATTGTTTGAAAGCCTGCCCCGTATGTTAATCGGGAGAATGCCCCTGCTCACAAGTCATCCCGTAATTTCATCCTGATTTCATTTCACAATGCCAGATTAGAAAGAGAGAGTGCAGTAGGTAATAACTCCTGGTTGCCTGCTACACTTCGTCGCTTCACCTTTCATCTGGAGAACCCCTATGGATATGACCCACTACATGGAGCTTCTGGCGACAAATCAGCCCTGGAACCTGATCATTTTCATGGCAATTCCCGTCATATTGGCAGAAACGATCGCCATCACCGAACTCTATCTTTTATATACGCGTAATTTGAAGGGGGGCATGAAGCAGGTCAATAAGATTGCCGGTATCATTGCTGGTTTCTACTTTCTGGTTGTCTTTTTACATCTGCTCTCAAAGGCTGTTATCCCCATCACCCTTGGAGGTGAATGGCGCACAGTGATCGATGTTATTGCTGTTGGTTTTTATCTCCTGGGCGTTGTACCGCTATTTGGCATTACCTTACTGGAAATTGGAGCAATTTGGCGTCAGAAAAGTGCAGAATGGAAGTTAGGTGTCCATGCAATTTTTGTTGCAATCTTTCTGGTTGTTGCCCACGTCGCCATGATTTTTGGCATGTTGAGTCCCGCCCTGCTTTCTGGCACTACCCCCATGCACCCTATGTAGAAGGCATTACGTGGCATGAGTGACGGGTGGTATCCCATGCTAATTGGCAGACAGAACAACTGAGCGATACGACTCCAGTGGCAGGGCAAATCTAGCAGAAAGGCAGCAACACACATCAGCCTCTACGCCCCATCTGGCCAGACAAAATTGTGCTTAAAGATAATGCGAATTCTATTAGTCGAAGACGAACCTGATTTGGGTGCAGCGATTCAGCGAGTACTGAAGCGCGAGAAGTACATCGTTGATTGGGTTCAAAATGGTTCCGAGGCGTGGGATTATCTCGATCAGAAATGGATCCAATACACAATCGCCATCTTCGATTGGATGCTACCGGGGTTATCAGGCATTGAGCTTTGTCAGCGCTTACGGCAACAGAACGTTTCCCTCCCCGTGCTGATTTTGACAGCGAAGGATCGAATTGAGGATCGGGTAACCGGACTGGATGCGGGGGCTGATGATTATTTAGTCAAACCCTTTGGGATGGCAGAATTGCTGGCGCGACTGCGAGCGTTGCAACGGCGATCGCCCCAGATGCAACCCCAACAGCTCCAGGTTGGTCGCTTGACCTTAGACTACGGCAAACATACGGTGTACTGTCAGCAAGCCGACCATCAACAACCTGTTTCCTTAACCGCGAAAGAGTTTCAAGTTCTGGAATATTTCATGCAACGTCCTGGGCAGGTGATTACCAGTGACCAACTCGTCAATCAACTCTGGGAAGTCGGCACAGAACCTACCAGTAATGCCGTTGCTGCCCAGATCCGGTTATTGCGGCGTAAACTGGCAGAAGTGGGGTATGACAGCCTCATTGAAACCGTTCACGGTATGGGTTACCGCTTTCACACCACTGATGCACCACAATAAGCTATTCAATCAAACTCGATGGCAACTGGCTGTCTGGTATGCGGCTGTCATGGGGGGCATTCTGGGGTTAGCAGGGTTTACAACCTATCAAATGGTTGCCCATTCCCATTGGGATGCGGTTCATCAAGAACTACAATCTATTTCCGGCACATTGCATGACAGTCTGGAACCAAAACTCAGGCAATCCGGGCAATTGGAACCGGTTGTGCAGACAGTTTTACCCAATCTTTGCCTGGTAGGTGATCAGTGTGCGATCTCATCCCATGAGTTGAAACGACACAGCCTGAATGCGTTTCAACAAAGTGGCTACTATATTCGTTTCTTTGATCGCCAGGGAAACCTGTTAGCAACCGCCGGACAGGTGCCAATCGGTTTAACGGTGCAGTTGAATGATCACCAACTCCAAACATTACAAGACCAGGATGGCATGCGCTATCAGCAGTACTCATTACGGTTGAAAAACTACCAGGGGTTGCCCTGGGGCTATATGCAGGTGGGGCGATCGCTGAAAGAATTTGATGATCACCTGGCATTTTTACGCTTAACGATGATCGCCGGGTTACCAGTGGCGATGGTACTTGTTGCTGTGGCCAGTTGGAGCCTCGCCGGGTTGGCGATGAAGCCGATCTACCGTTCCTATGAAAAAATGCAACAATTTACCGCTGATG
>CAZGDE010000029.1:0-16205 GCA_964524315.1 uncultured bacterium | reverse complement strand
GCCCATGAACTGCGGACTCCCCTGGCTACCATTCGGGTGATCGTGGAATCAACGCGCGATGTGGATGCCCTCACAGCCGCAGAAGCCAGGGAAGCGCTGGCGGGTGTTGATCGCCAAAATCAACGATTAGTCCAGCTATCACAGGATTTACTGTTGCTATCGCGGCTGGAAGTGTCGATGGAAACGTCCCGGCAACAGTTGGGAAACGCATCCCAACTATGTTGCTTAAATGAGCTGATTTTAGATGTGGTAGAAGGGTTGTCGGTGCTGGAAATGGCAGCACCCATTCAATTAATGGCGCAAATTCATTTCAAGGAGCCATTGTACATAGTGGGTGATGAAAATCAGCTTGTCCGCCTCGTCTCTAATCTGGTGACTAATGCGCTGCAATACACGCCTGCCGGGGGTAAGGTCACAGTTGCCCTGATGCTTGAAGATGCCTCTGCCTTGATTCAAGTTCAAGATACTGGCATTGGTATTGCAGAAGCGGATCAGGCCCATATTTTCGATCGCTTCTACCGGGTGAGTAGCGATCGCTCACGGCATACGGGCGGGGCGGGTTTAGGTCTGGCAATTGCGCGGGCGATCGTGCAAGCGCATCAGGGAACAATTCAAGTACAGAGTGAACCAGATAAAGGAAGTACTTTTAGCATTCGTTTGCCATTAAAACCAAATCAAAAGATAACTTGATTATTAGATCATTTAGCATCACCCAATCATTCACAAAAAGCTGTTTTCTCCAGCGACAATAGTTTTCGAACTAAAATACTTTTCAAAGCCAAATATTTTTCCAACTCGCAATTAATCTCCACTAAAGTCAGGTAGTCAGAATGATTGACTTCCGGCAAGATTGACTATGGTTACATGCTCCGGTTGTTCGTTGCCCCATCCTCACTCTGCCGAGCCAGTTCATGCTTTCTCGCAAACCTCCTGCTCGCGGCCAACATGCCCCTTCTCAGCAACCTGCACAGCCATCAGTGCGTCCGTTTGAGCTGACCTATCCAGGGCAAGACATTGCTTCCTCTCCCACCAATCCCTTTCCCCAGCGGCCCCATGAAGTATGGATGGGCGACCAGCATGTTGCCCGCAAACCAATCGCCAACCCAGAGCAAGCCGCACCAACGGATACCCCTGCCCCGGAATTAGATTGGAACCGCATCAGCCTATATGCTGCTGGTCAAACGGCCCCACCGTCCTTGGTTGGTCGGGAGATACAGCGTTCGGGGGTACCAAACCTGCAACGGGATACCGGAAACCAACCGGAAACCGACGGGTCTGCGAAAGGTAGCCAGACCGGAGACGATGCCGAGCTACAGGCATATCTCGAAAAGTGGAAACTGCCAGACAACTCTAACTACCAGATTCGCGGCAATGCCATCGTGATTCGGCGAACCTGGCTGTTGCAGGACTCGGCGTACAATCCAGCCGAGAGTAACAGTTACGCTCCAACAGCGGCGGCTGAAATCTTGCGAACTTTACGGGCAACCGGCAAACTTGGTTGGATTACAGACGACATCATCGCTGAAGCGGCACCTCAGATTACATTCCTTGGTACGTTTCCAGCGAAGTTTCCCTATAAGGCATTTCCTATCTCATCAACGGTGTATGAAATTGTGGGTCCACCTCCGACCAGCAATGAAATCACCTGGAAGCGGCATGGAGGCGACGGTTTAACCTATATCATTCACAGTCATCTATTTAAAAAAGGTGACGTTAACCATCTCCATGCGGTTGCTAAACGCTCGATTGATGCGCTGGAAGGTTTTACAGGTCTTAAAGTCCTACCCCAGTACCGGGATGAGTTAGTTCACATTTTGACCCAACAGCTAGCGACCGCTCAACAGGAAGGTAAAAAAGCGGTAGCACAGGATGTTCAGCGTATTCATTTGGAGAAGGTTTTTGGTGAAGCAGCCTGGCTGGGCTTTGTCCAACAACCACCAGCGGAAAGTAATTCAGACGCGAAGGAAGATGCCAAAGGGGCAAAGCCGTTTGCCCCGGAAGTACCACCTGCCGATCAGAAGTTCTATCAAGACTTCATGAAAAAGCATTTTGGCAGTGCTAAGCCCAAAGATAGTGCAGATCAGCCAGGACGTAACGTTACTCCCTACTTGATTGCAGCCCTGAAAAAGCTTGACCAGCATCCCCAAAAGGAATTGATTCTGGAGTTGATGAAGGGGGATGGGAAGAAGCAAGGCGAGGAACTAACCGCTGCCAGCATTGAGAATGCCATTAACGCTGGTGAAATGAAGGCAGCTTATAAAAACCTCGATATAAAGGTGCCAGAAACCACCAATAGTGATTGGAAGCCTGTGGTGAAGGCCCCCGTAAAGGGTGAAATTGTCAACCGGGGGGGACGGTTGCATGCGGGGGAATCGACGGAATTTGCGTTTGAAGTGCGCGATCGCGTCGATGCCCTGCGTGTACCCCATCTCACCGTGAAATGGGCAGCAACTCCACAGGACAATCCCACCAATCATATCGAGACCGAAACTTGCAGCCATATTGATATGCCGGGGGAAAAACCCGACTATTTCGATGTCACCTTCGACAAGCCGGGACTATATACTATCCACGCCTTTGTCTATCACAACTTTTACCTGCCCGCGCACTTTTCCATTCCCATCGAAGTCAAAACCGAAGCGCAACGAATGGGCGAGTTGCGGCATGAAGCCTTTGCTGGCATGGGTGGCTATCAGACACAAACCCATAACTTTGACACTTCCTGGTTTAATGAAACCTTTGGTGACGACAAATATGACAAAGGTTCTAAGCTTACGGGTACATTGCCAAAGGATTTCAAACGCCGTAGCTTCGAGGAACGCATTCAGTTCATTGCCGATGAGCGAAAACGACTGGATAACCTGATCAAACAATACGGCAGCAGTTCCAGTCCCAGCCATCAGGAAATCGCGAGGTATGCCACTGACTACCTGGCCAGCCTGGAAACGGCAGAGAAAACCCTCAACGCGGAGAGTCAGGCAGGACGAACGTTCTTTGATGTCCGATCAACCTACCTCAGTCGCGAGAGTGGCATTCCCGACAAAGCGCTGCACCTGGTTTGTTCTGCTAAGAAAGACGGCAACAACGTGGTCGTCACGCTCCACGACTATACCAAGTTGTATGAGGCAGTTGACTACACGTTCACAGGTGATGGCTCCACCTTTGCAGCAGCACTAGAAGACGCGTTTATGGATCTGTGTAAAGCGTATCCACCGGGGCGAGTCTCCCTGCTGGCGGAAACGCTGAATGATGGGGATTTAACACCAGCCCAGTCCACATTGGGGTTTGAACTCGATAGTGGGACAGCCTGGAAGTCATTGAAATCAAAGGTATTTAGTCCGGTTGCCCAGATTGCTGTCAACATTGTGGGTGCTGCCATTATGATCTTTGCCCCAGTGGCAGCACCCGTCGTCTTCCCGATGCTGGTTGCTTACAATGCCACCGACACGATCGACAACCTGGTGCAGTTGGAAGCAAAAGGTAATTTAACGTGGGAGTCCGTGGCAAAAGGGGTTGCCATGATTGGCCTCGACCTGTTGCCCTACGTCGGTCGTGCCAAGATGTTCATGAAAACGGGTAGCAAGGCGCTATACGTGATCGAAGGTATCGAAATTGCTGGTCAGGTAGCCATTATGACCAGTGAGGGGATAAATCAGGTTGAGCAACTGCGCAATAAAGACGTGCGCGAAATCGCCGAACTGGAAGAGGAAATTCAAACCCTGGAACGCACCAATCCCTCCCATCCCGATCTGGCAGCCAAGAAAGCTGACCTGAACGCAAAAATTCAGGCAGCGCAGGATCGGAGCGCCCAAGTCTTCAGCACAATGGCAGCTCAAGGTGGCATGATGCTGGTGCCCGGTGTAGTCTTTAGCAAACTGGCAGCAAAAGGAGCCGCCCTGAAAGCAGACGACCTGATTGCGACAGGTCTATTCGAGCATCGGGCAGGTGCCCAACCTCACTTTGATCCAGCAACGGGTAAAGCATACTTCGATAAGGCCACCACCACCCCAGAACAACTGGAAGCTCTGAAGGCGGAAGTGCTGAAACACCAGCAAGCCAGTGGTCAAATTGAGAAGCCGCTGGGCAACGAAAATACGCCTCCGTCCGAGAAACCGACCACCCCAGCGGAACCAGCCCAACCCCATCAACCCGGCAGCCAGACTGAGCAACCAACCGGAACAGAACCGGCTCCAGCACCAGCACCCATGACACCCAAGCCAGCCCAACCCGTGAAAACTGGCTCCCACATGGATGACCTGGCCCAGAATGTGCAGGTACCCGTATTTGATGGTTTAAACCTGGGGGGCAAAATGCAGTCGGGTGGTGATGCCGGGAGTCTGGCTAGCCATGGCAGCAAATTTGGCGTATTTGAAGCCACCCTTGCCGATGGCACACCTGTCGTAGTCAAAGTTTATCCCAAGCATAAAGCGGGTAAGTTTAATGAGGAAGTTCACGCCTTAAAGGGAGCGCAGGCAGCCGGTGGTCCGAAACTTTACGGCCTGGTGTATTTAGATGATACGAGAGTGGCAGTCGCCATGGAGCGAATTCCGGGAGGGTTCCCCACACCTGTTGGCGGTGCCAGTGCGGCTGATCTTGCCGAAGCTGCTGGCTACGCGGCAAAAGTGAATCCGCAAACAGTACAGGACGTGAAGACGTATGGTCAGCGCTTGTGGGATGAGGGTTACTACGCCAGTGGGGAAGTACAGGGCTTTGTGGATGATGCCGGGAACTGGCGACCGATCGACGTTCAGGGGGTGAAGCGACGAACCGGCGATCCGGATGAATTAAAGCGGCACCAAAGCAATATGAATGATCAGGTGACAAGCCTGGAGCGGATTATTAATGAGCGGGGGGGGAGCAATGCACCACCAACCAGCAGTACGCCATCATCCAGCAACACTACCGGTGGTGGCCCCACATCGACTGGGCCTACCCCTACTCCTGGTGCTGCCCATCCCTCCCAAAAACTGCTAACCGAGGGCACGCGACCGGAAACTCCGACCCAAATTGCCGATCGCCGCCGTCAAGTCGTCGCAGAGTTGACCGATCCAGCAAAACGACAGGCATTGATCCGGGGCGATCGCAGTGAAATCCGCGAACTACTGAACAAACACGGCAACTGGCGCGAGTTGATGGAACACCTCACCCAGCAGGCTGACCCCGATCTGCTCAAAATTGCCAACCAGATCTTTGCCCACCGGAACGATATTCTGGCACGTCTCGATCAGCGATTTGGGGCCAAAATTCCCGGCACTGCCAGCACCGAGCTGGTCAGTGATGTGGACTTAATTGTTAGCGGTCCCAATGCTGGCGCGAAACTGATCAAGGCGGAGGCATACATGGCGCGGCATTACGGCTCCGACTGGAGTGAGAAATTCCGCATGAATTTCTACACTGAGGTGCAACGACTAACCCGCTATGAAGCAGTGATGGGCAAGCTGGATGATGCCGGACGAGCCGCGATGCAAAATCGGATGACCGAGTTGACCGAGAAATTCAACTTTGCCCGAATGCTGCACCATGCGGAAGGTGATCCAGCGGCGATCGCCCGTGTAGAAAACCTGATTGCCCAGAGTGGCGCAGGCGTGAATCTCAACGAACTCAAGCAAATCAGCCACAACCTCACCGATCCAGGCACGCGCACCGCAAAACGTAATGCCCTACTAAAAGACGTGGATCAGGACATGGCAGCCATGGAAAAACTCGCCCCCGACAGCCCGGAGCGGGTGCAACTGGCACAGCGCATCTCTGAAAAACAAATCGAAGCCAACTTCTACACCGAAGAAGCCTACATTGGCCCCGGAGCCGCCCGCATGACCGTGGGTGGAGCTAAAGTCACCGGACACGAGGCATACCAGGCGATGCTGTCGGATCTGGAGATGATGGAACACATCGTCCATCAAGCCAATGGCGATATAGTCAAAGCCGCCAGAGAATATGAACTCTTCAAATACGTAAACCGTGTCACCAAAGCGGCCCAATCGGGTGGGCAGAATAATTTGCCCCTCACCTACTTCGAGCATTTATCTGACTACATCTACAAACGCCATCGGGGTGCCCATAAGGAAAACGCCCACCAGAACCAGCCCGCCCACCTGGAAGACATGACATCCGATGTGCCGGTAACGGATGAGTTCCTCCGGGGGCAATTTGATTGGTTCATGAAAGAGGCATATGAAGTGCTGCCCAAACTGCGCCAGAGCGCCACGGATAATCCCGCTGCTTGGGCACCTGCCTATCCTAAGGGCAACACTCCTGCGGCTGGTGGCTCTCCCCCCGTACCCACGACCACCAACCCTCAACATAAAGCGATTACTGGCGAAATCCCGTCGGAAGGGACAACCAAACACCGACTTGAAAGTGAGGAAAGTAGCACTCATACCCCGGAACAACCGGCGATCGCCGCCCCAACTCAAGAACTGCTGCAAGAGCTGCAAGCTCAGGGAATTAAACACAATCCCGCTGAGATCATCCGCATTGCCCGTACTGCCGATGGTAACATTGTGTTTCTCGAAAAGGGCACCACGAAAGCTGGTTTGCAGCATATTATCGATGCCCATGCCGACGATTTTGCTAGACGGGGAATTTCCCAAGAACAGATCCCCGACCTGGTAATAGCTGCTATAACCAATGGCAAAGTTGTCGGTTCTCAAGGCAAAGGTAGAAAAAGCGGTGGTGGTAGACCCATTTATGAAGTCACCTTCAACGGCGAAAAACACTATATTGCGGTTAGTGTGGGTAGCAATGGTTTTATCGTCGGTGCTAATCCTGCCAAAGCTCCTGGCTCGTAATCGGAGCAAGCATTTTTAAGCTAGAGCTAAGGATTGTGGATTGCATAAATCTGTCAACTGTAGGGGCGGGTTTAGCAGATCAATCTACATTCAGCAATGGATTTGACAACGAAACCCACCCCTACCAAACAGCGAACTTAATTTAATTCCCATTCTTAATTAATTAAGAATTTACACGAACTTGCAGCCACGAACTTGAACTATGACGCGAACCATCAAACTAATGCCTGATTATGAAAGTTACCCCCTTTGGTGGGCCGATGATTCTGATGTAGGTGACATTGACCCGGCTACACTACCGCTCAGTGCTGATCTCATTGATCGGTTAGAACAGTGGGCTGATGCCTATGATGCCACGCTGAATCCCGATGACCCTCTGGCTTCGGGTTTTGCTAATGCCGAGGCAGAAGCTAATTTTGAGGCAGAAGGGCGATCGCTCTGGCAGCAATTACAGGAACAACTGAAGCCAGATTATCAGGTGGTTTATTACAGCTATCAAGCCAATCAATTATTTACCCAGCCAAACGAGATGTCTGCGTAACCAACTGTTACCAAGGGGTTCACTAAGGTCAGTAGGCGATCGCTGATTCTTCAGGAATAATTAAACCAGTTGTTTCTGCCTGCTCTGCTTCATCCTCTATCAGCAGCCCCCCGCTGCTAGAGTTATGCACACCCATGAACTGCAGTCATCCGGCGGTCAAATACAAGGACGTTCATCGTTATCGAACCCCTTTGAACCGCGATCGTTCGAGGTGACTTACCCCGGACAGGAAATTGCTTCCTCGCCAACCAATCCCTTCCCCCGCCGTCCCCATGAAGTGGGGATGGGAGAATCGCATGTTGCGCGTACATCTGTACCTGCTAATAATTCAGGGACGCAAACTGAGTCTGAACAACAAGCGAGTAGCCTGAACTGGCAGCAGTTTAGCCTCTATCCCCCGGAACAGTCTCCGACTAAACCATTTCAAGAAATTACCCCGTCTCCTCAACAAATAGCACGACAAGCACACCCAGGAGCAACGATTGGAGCGCCTGTACGAACTAAAGAAACGGCTGTGCGGCAACATATGTTTCAACAACGGAGGGTCGCTGCCTTAATTCAACAGGGGTTAGATACTGTTCCATCGGCAGAGGCTACCACGGATAAAGACACGCTGTTTCACAATAGCTGTGAATGGATTGCCGCAGGGCGATCGACGTTAATTATTTTTTCTCTCACCCATGATGCAACAACCCGGAGACCGGGTTCCCTGGCCTATTTTGATCAACAGGTCAGCTACCCCAATGTTGGCGGCGATTATGCGGAACAGCCCTCTCCCGACGATGACGACCACATCAAATATGCTCCACCAAACTGGCTAGGTGGGATGCAAGCAAACGAATTTAGCCTACTCGATCCAGCACGACAGTCGGATGCAGAATTAAAGTCTACCTTTATCCATGAAGTACAACATGCTGCCGATCAGACCTTTTGGGGACGGAATCCCAATCCACCTCCGGGCCGAGTTGCCGGGAGTCCCGGTCTAACTGGAAGCGACGCCCTGGTTTCTGCTGGTTTATATAATCACTATCAGAGTGAGTTTCGCTCTTACTGGTTACAGGAACCTGAAGGTTCTCCTCGAAACCGATTTGGCTCATCTCAGCGGGCTGCAACCAATACTCGGCCCGTTACCTGGACAAACCCATCAAATAATCAAGCATTTTCATCAACGACGAGTTTTCAGAATGAACGCCAGGAACGTATTTTTTGGCATCTTTTTGCCCATTATCCAGAATTACAAATTCCCCAGACTTATACACAGGATGCGGCATACCAAAACATGGTAGACACCTTTGCTCAACCAAGCGGCATCAATTTGATCAATTCTGTACGAATCCAAGCATTAACCGATGCATTGCAACAATGTAAACCCTCTATGGGTAGCACGGTTCCAGAGATTCGTGAAGTGTTCAATCGCGCTGATGCCCTGAATAGTACAGATTTAGCATTTCTGAATCGTTTACCCGATGCCCAACCGTTCTGGTCGTTGGCAACTCGCGTCCTTTCATTTGAAGTATTGCATCTACTACACGGCAAGATAGCTCCTCGTCCACCCGTGGGTGATTTTCCTCCCAGTCCCCCCTGGCGATTACCGCGCGATCGCCAATCCGCCTGATATATAACTTTCGGCTTCCCCTTTGGTGAAACGAACTCTTTGTCTCAGCACCATTACAAACTGATTGGCGATCGCTTCTCGTCAGGGTGTAATCACAATCGAGAAAAACAAACTTTCCTTCAGCGATTGGCCATTATCCGTCGTGGCATTGACCAGCGGAATGCCCCAATCCAACCGGGCCCGAAACTTTTCGCCAATTTTCCATTGCAAACCCAACCCCGTACTCATCAACAACCCCGGATCGGGTTGGGCATCGCCCCGGTTCCAACCCCGCCCCACATCGAAAAACGGCACGATCTGCACCACACTCTGCCATTTGGGAATCCGCAAGATGGGCAGGTACGCTTCCGCAGACGCGAAGAAACCATTGTCAGTCAGCAACGTACTGGCCCGATACCCCCGTACCGTATCAATGCCACCCATACTAATTTGCTCTACCGGCACCAGTGGTCGGTTCGCCAATTGCAATTGTGCCTTCAACGCAAACAATGTATCCGGGGCAAAGGCATGCACCCAGAAACCCCGTCCCTGCCACATAAAGAATCGACTATCGGGAGGCAACTCCAACTGGGTGGCACCGAGGGCATTAATTCCAACGTTGAAGTCCGATTGCAACGAGATCACATCCTTCTCGCTCCGCTTCGTCCACTCCTGCCCAAACCGGATCGCTGTCACACGGGTTTTACCTTCATCATCGGCACCACGTCCGGGTAATGGCAATGGTTCCCCGTTGTTAAACGACTCCAGAAACACCCCCTCATTCCGGTAATGGGTACCTCTGAGCGTTAAAGCAATCACCTCCGATGCGGTTTGTTTTAATGGCTGCCGAATGCCAATTTCATAGTTTTGCGATCGCCCCTTAATGTCCAATTCCCGGAAGGGTTCTTCAATCACCTCACCCTGACTATTGTTGTAGCGAAAGAAGATGGTTCCATTGCGAGAATTGATGGGCACCGTATACCCCACATTCCACTCGCGACTGCCTTCACTGCGGTTGAATCCAAGTTGCAAAGAATCGCCCAACCCCAGCAAATTTGCATGGGTCAGCCCAACCGTTTGCCGCAACTGCCCCACACTGGGACTACGGCCATTGTCAATCGAGAAAAACGCCTGCAACGGATTCGCCTGTCTCACTTTCACATTCAACACACTGGTACCCGTAGTCGTTCCCGGTGCCAGTTCCGTCGAGATACTATCAATTAGGGGATCTTGTTCCAGCAATTTGACCGCTTCCACCAACTGGTCAATCTGCAAGGGTGTCCCTACAGCCCGGGCCAGACGCCCCTGCACATACTTAGGCGAGAGCCGTCGGGCAAACCACAGAAAACCGGGAGGCTGCACCTGCACGTTGATCGCTTCCAGTTTGCCTTCAACCACGCGGATTTCGGGTGCTGCCCCGTTGAGTACTTCCGCAGGCACATAGGCACCCGAGTTAATGTATCCCTTGTCGACATAGAACTTGGTAATGGCTTCGCTGGCCCTGACCAGTTCTGCCGGGGAAAGCTGGCGATTCAGCAAGGTTGGGTCGCCAGGAGGTGTTGGCTTTTCGCCATTGGCAGGATTGCCAGGAGGAAAGAGTACTGCCTGCACAACTGCCCCCAGTTCACTCTGGGAAAAGCGCGTATTACCCGTGATTTGCAACCGCTCAACGTAAACACCATCCTGAAGTGGGGGTGGGGGTGGAACGACGACTGCCTGAGTCGTCGCAGGTGGCTGACTGGCCACAGGAGCAGGAGCAGTGGGCGTTGTCTCCGGGGGAGATACCGCTGGGGGGGGTGAGGTGACCGGTGCGACTGGAGTCGGCGCAGTAGAAGTAGTCGCAGTTGCTGGTTCTGGAGCGAGTGGTGGCGATGCAACGGGTCGTTCTGGTGGGGGAACCGTGACTGGGGTAGCTGGCGTGGTTGATGGGGCGACAGGCGTTTGATCCGGGGGGGGCTGCTGAGTCGGTGGATGATCGGCAACTGGCGGTATCTTAACCGGACTGGGGATCGTCGCGATCGCCCCCGATGGTTGCGGTTGGGGTGCTTGTAAGAGTGCCGCAATCACCACTAATGGGTTCGGCGGAGTGGCTTTGGGTGCAGTTACCTTTGCTACAGGCGCAGCGGATTGGGCGGGAGTTGCCGCATTGGGTTGATCCGCAGCAGCAACCGCCGCATTGGTTGCTACTGTTGATGGCCGACCTGGTTTGCCAAACCCATAACTGGTAGTGGGTGTGGGTGCCTGCGCGGATTGTCGGCTTGTCTGTGCCAGGGGCCTTCCCGGTTGGGTTGCCTGTGGTTGGAGCGATATCCTCGCACCCCTGCCAGAGGGGGTTGCCGGAGTAATGACTTGGACGCGATCGCGCAAGGGTTTCTGGCGTACCAGGCTATCATCCGTGCTGCCTGGAATGGGTAATAACGCCTCTTCCCGTTCACTTGATAACAGGCGCATGCCTGCCAGCAGCACCGCCACACCCAAGCCCCCCGTCAGGGCAATGAGTCCAGCAGCTTTCACGCGATCGGCAACGGAAATGGGTGGCGGTAGGGGTTGATTAATCCGGACATCGGTGTTACCGGATGACCATTGCGGCGGTTCTCCCGCAGTGGGACGCTCAATCACCTGTACTGGGCTGACGGTATCCGTTGACCTCATGACCGGCCTCCCCCAAATAACTTACCCCACTTGCGCTGTGGCCTTTGCGCTGACGGTGTTTGCCTGGTCAAATCTTACCCCCTTTTGCACTCACTCCTACTTGCACTCACCCTTACTATCGCTTCGCCGTTGGTGCTGGCTGCGACCGCAACTGTTCCTGACTCAGGGGTACCAACCCCGCTGCTTGCAGTAACCGTTGCCCTTCCACCGTTCGCATCAATTCCACAAACTTTTTGCCCATAGTGGCACGCCGATTATCGCGTGGGTAGACCACCAGAATGGGGTAGCTGAGCGGATACCGTCTCGTTTGGAAACGTTCGGAGGCTGGGCCATAGGCACCTTTGCGATCGCACAGGTCAGTTGCTGGTGTAATATCCTGGCCATTGACCAGGATCAGCGGTTGGACTGCCGTTGCTCCTGCTTCACTAAGCGCCAGCGGATAGACAGAACATTGCCCCCACATTTCACTCAGGGGCACAAAGCCGATACTGCCAATTTCCTCCTCTTCAAAGTCCCGGATTACCTGCCGCAACAAATCAATTGTTGGCAACTGGATCACATCCGGCAAGGTTTGCAGCGACCGTGATTGGAGCAATCGTTTTTGGAAGATGGCGATTGCCTCCGGATTGTTCGACGCATACCGCTGGATGGTGAGCGGTGGCCCTCCCAGCGATCGCCACTGGTCAACCTGGCCGGTATAAATCTGTTGTACCTGTTCTAACTGGAGACGACCTTTTAAGGTGGTGGGTAGTCCCTGTGATCGCTCCGCGTAGCTGAATGACACCACGGCTGCCAGACCATCGTAGGCAATCTCCTGGGCCAGTAAGTCGCCGGGTAACTCATCAATGAATGGCAACACGGCAAACTCCACTGCCCCAGTTCGCACCTGCTCCAACACCTGGTCGAGGGACGGTGTCGGGACATAGCGGAGTTGCAGTTTCGGTTGTGCCAGGTTTAACGCATCCGGCAAACTTTGTCCCTGCTGGAGTAAGTTCCGTTGTTGCAGGACTTTCCACCAGATGCCATTCTCAACAGCAGTATAGACGTATTCCCCGGCGGGTACGGCGCTGATCTCTGCCAGACAACAGGTTGAGACCGTTAACGGTGGTGGCAACAGTCGGGCCTCGGTCGATCGCAAGCGGGGCCATAAAATGAATGCGCCTGCGATCAATCCCAACAACGACAGTAGCAACAGTGGTGTCAACGGGCTTTTCGGGGGTGGAGCCTGGACAATCGCAGGGTCGAGGGGTGCCATGCCAATGGGCGATCGGGGACTGAGGCGCAACAGTTCTCGACGAGCGGTTTCGGCACTATCAAATTTGGCAGTTTGCAACGCGTCAAAGATAAACCGCAACGATGGTTCAATGGGGATGGGTTCGTCCTGAAGCGCACCTTGCAGGAGCGCCTCACCGATCTCACCAACCGCCCGCAAATCCTGCTGCACTGAATCAACCGTGACCCGCGTCGATCGCCATTGCTGGCTGGCTGGATCAAAACACTGCTCCCATAACAAGAGATCAGCGAGATAAACAAATGGTTGCGACTGGTACTCCGCCCACAACACACTGTCCAGGGTGAGGTTGCCATGAATCAGCCCATTCTGAATCACGCCCGACGGAAAACTGAACTTCTGTTTATGTAGAAAGTCCAGGGTTTGTAACATCTGGCTGACAATTTCGCGCACCTGCGCCGCTGGGAAAGGGCCAGTACGGTGTAACTGCTGGCGGAGCGTGGGAGCATCATCATGAATATCGGTCACTAGAAAGCAACGTTCCTGCGACTCGGTATCGGCGATCGCTTCAATGGGCTGAATCAACCGAAAATCCTGCACCCGCCCATCGGCAAGCTGAATGCCTGCCAATCGTTTAAAGCTGCTCTGGCGCTGTAAGGCATCTGCTCGCGTAAATTCGGTGGCGGGTAGCAAAAATTCTTTAATGATGACGGGACGCTTGGAGGTCAGGTCAACGGCACCAAACAAATGCCCCCGCCCCCTTTCCCCCAGGTAGGTTTCGGCCTTGTAGTAACCCAACCGCCCGCGAATTTCTGATCGCTCCAGGATGCCTAAGATCGCGTCATCGGGTTTGAGGGCGATCGCCTCGATGGGAACGTCCGCCGCCTCTGCGGGTGTGGGAAATAACTCTGGGCGTAGTTCCTGTAAAACATCCTTCAGCCAGGCATAACGTCCCAGGTAGCCAAACAGACTCATCCGAGTCGGCACCGGGTACCGCCTCAGAAATGCCCGCAGGAGAACTTCAGCAACCTTTTTCATACATGCCTTTTAGACTCAATCCGGTCACTCGCAGGGGAGTGTTATTGGTTATTGGTCATTGGTAGAGGACAAGTGACGACTGACCAAATACAAGTGACCAATACATCTATTGCGTAGGAACGAGAATTAAATAAGCTCGATACTTTCTTATTAAGAGCAGGCGATCGCTCGACTCTCCAGAAGATTTAAATATTCGATCTCATTGAATCCGCAGTTCTTAGGAGATTTCGAGAAACCAAACTACCTGTAAGGGCAGGTTTAGCAATAGAATGACTGGCTAATGCTCAGGACTTTGGCAAAACCTGCCCCGCCGCAAGGTACATTTTTCCTGGAAACCGCTCTGATTTTTGTCACTGATTGAGTTTTGCTTAGCTAACAATTTGCAGCATAGAGCGATCGCGCGCTTCTCGAAACTCGACGGAAGTTAGTACTTGTCTCGCCAGGAAACTTGCTATCCTACCTTTGAATTATTGATGCTTAAAGCGATCCTTGCAGGAGACTGTTATGGCAAAAGAAGCGGTTGCCCAACTATTCCGTGCAGCACAAATTAATCCCTCTCTCCGTGATCAGTTGAACCAGGCACCAACGGTTGAACAGTTTATCGAACTGGCAAAAGGTCAGGGATACGATTTCTCGGTGGAAGAATGGCAGGCAATGACCGGGTTTTCCGTTGAAGAACTAACCTGCGAAGTATCAGAAATTCCGGGCTTATAAAATTTTCGGCGTTGCTGATTCTGGCGATGAACAATGCCATTTAGGGATGAAAATTAAATAAGTTCGATATTTCGTAGGGGCGAAGCATTTGGATAACAGTCTATGCAACGATCCTAGATTTATCTACCGAATGCTTGCCCCTACAAAATCACGGGTTTATTCTGTTCGCATTCCTTAGTGTTGATTGGCTATCTGGGTAAGAAGTACTAATAACTCTTCCGCCGCAATCTGTCGGCCGCTTTCGTTCAGGTGCCCCATGTCATCGGTATAACCGGGAACTAAGGCAAAATAGTCCTTGCCACCTTCCGAGAAGATCTGCCGCTTGCCATCTGGCAACGTCGACTCAAGTCCTGCCAGATCGAAAATGGGCGCTTTATTGGCGTATTCGGCACGAATCAAGTCATTGAGTTGGTTGATCTTCACATTGTCGGCTAGCCGGGAAGGGGGCATGCCGAACAAGCGTTTAACCACATTTTTGGCCGCCATCATGCCACTGGGCTCAGCAACCAGTGGGGTCGTTACTGGAACAAACGTGGTCTGCGGGAAATCCCGCATTAGTTTTGTCATCACTGTTTTGTAGTGCTCAAACAGCGTGGTGGGGTCAGTACTGGGACGGAAATCGGCCCAGCACAGCTTGAACAAGGCAATGTCGACTGGTTCCTTGATTTTGGTTTCTAAGGTCTGGAAAAAATCATCCATCTTCGCCAGACCGTTTTCTCCCTTCTTGTCCATTTCTTCCTGACCTTGCAGGAAGAAATGAACTAATCCTGGTTGTTTCATTGACCAGTTTGGATCACGCTCCCGGATGTTTAGAGTAATTTCAGGATGCTGCTTCTGCAACTCCTGGATGCCTTGCAAAACGTTGCCACCAACGGATGCGTGACCAAACAAAATCCGTGTCTGAGCCAGTTTTTCCCAGTTGGCCTGAGATACCTGATTGATCCGGGTGAGTGAAGCGGCTTGGGGTTGCATCAGTCTACTACCAAACACAAGGGTCATACAGAGAGCGGTCAGGAAAAGGAGAACCAGCACGATTGGCTTTTTCATGACTCAAACGTGATTGTAGACATACGCAGATAGGTAGTTGTGCGTTGTTTACGGATGATATCGTTCACGACGCGTTCCACCTGCTCAACGGTGAGATTGAGGCCCTGGGCAATTTCTTCGTTGGGGATACCCTGATCATAGCCATACCAGATGGTGTCAAGAATATCGAATGGTAAACGGAAGAAAAATTCCTCCTGGGTGCTACCACCGGGATAGGTGTCAGAGGTAGGCGTGCGGCTTTGAATTTCCTCTGGCACATCCAGATACTTCGCTAGCTGATAAACCTGTGTTTTGAACAGGTGCATAATCGGGCTGATATCTGTGCCGCCATCACCATGCTTCACGAAGAAACCTAACAGGTGTTCGTTTTTATTGGGGGTACCCACGACGGCATAGTTGCGTAGTTCTGCATGGTAGTACAGCATCGCCATGCGCGATCGCTGCTTGAAGTTAGAGGCCGCTACAATCTGGTAGTACTCGCTGGGTGGCAATCGTTTCGTGAACGACTCACCCGCTGGACTGGTGACTGTCAGGGAGTAAATATTCAGGGTATTTTGCTCCAACAAATTACCGGGTAGGGTAATCTTTGCTCCCCAG
>CAZGDE010000028.1:28352-29679 GCA_964524315.1 uncultured bacterium | reverse complement strand
ATGCCTGGGCGATCGCCCTGTTGGCATGCTTCGCCTATGCTCTCTACCTGGGCTGGCGCTGGTTAGTGGCCGGTGTGACCGGTGTAGCAGCGGTCATCTTAGGGGCAGCCTTTGCCCCATCACCGTTACGAGAAGGGTTACGGGCGATCGTACCAGCCTTCTTCTGGGCACGGCTGACCGATCAAATGTATCCCAATCGGCCATTGGCAGAGCTACGCACGACCCAATGGCAATTTGCCTGGTCACTCACTCAACAACGTCCCTGGTTAGGTTGGGGCCTACGCAACTTCAACCCCCTCTACGAACAACAGATGCACTTCTTTATTGGACATCCTCACAATTTGTTGTTAATGTTGACCGCTGAGACGGGTTTACCGGCCACGCTTTTATTCGTTGGGCTGATTGGTTGGATGATGGGTCGCGCAGTGATGGGTATGGGGAGGAACCAGCACCAAGGCAAGGGGGCAACCACAGGCGAGTATGCCGTCGAGACGCGCGATCGCCTCATGGTATTTATCTACCTGACAGCATTTAGTGGCTGTACGTTATTCCATTTGCTGGATATTACCCTGTTTGATATTCGCATCAACTTTATCGGTTGGTTACTTTTAGCAGCCATTTGTGGGTGGGTCTATCACTCTCCCGCCCACTCAAAACCACAAACACAACCTCCCACCATCTGACGCCTGCTATACCTGGGGAACCTGCTATACAATATTGAGACGGCTAATCAGACAGAACGCTAACTAGACATTGCCAAATCTGAACCAATAGGATTTTGCGTGACTCAGGATCGGGCTACCCCAAACAACGGAGAACGCCGAACGCCCCATCAGAAGCGCCTGACTAGCAGCTACTATGGCTTGCTTGGGCTGCATCCGTCGGCGTCGGCACAGGAAATTCGGCAGGCATATCGCGACTTAAGCAAGTTGTATCATCCAGATACCACCACCCTACCCGCACCCGTCGCTACCAGCAAATTTCATGCATTAAACGAGGCGTATGCCACTCTGAGTAGTCCGGAGCGGCGGTTAGCCTATGATCAAAGAATTGGCTATTCGCGGGTCACCGTAGTACAACCCCTGCCTAACCTGCATCAGCCATTAAGCCAACCTCGGCCCAACTATTCCTCCTCAGCCTATCTTGACCCCACCGATCGCCCCCTATCCCCCGGAGAGTTGTTTGCCCTGTTTATTCTGGGAATCACGTTCATTGGGTGTCTTGTTCTAGCGATCACGATTGGCTTAACCCGAGGCGATACCGTGATGCAACCGCTCACCCAAGAACCACCGAGTCAGATCGAGCGCACCAATCCAGTCTCCAGGCA
>CAZGDE010000028.1:26424-28342 GCA_964524315.1 uncultured bacterium | reverse complement strand
ACTCCTCAGCTAACCGCCACCCCGCCCCACCCCGCCCAATCCCCCTCTGCCCCCCCTGCGCAGATGCCCACGGTTGATACAGCGGTATCTCGGCCCTCTGGCAGCGATGTCCAGACGACGCATCTACCAACCACTAACAATTCCCTACCGTCTTCGGAAACCACCCATGACACTTCCCCCACCTGAAACACCGTTATACAACCATCCTTTGCCTGAGATTGAACAATGGTTAGTGAGTCAGGGGTGCATTCAGGACAAACAAGACCTGCACTGCTGGCATGTCCAACGTCCCGATTGGAATGCCGATCTATGCCTTGATGTTGACCAGTTAACTGTACGCTACTCCAGCCCTGGAGATGCTGATCGAGCAATCCAGCGGGCATTTAAGTATTCACTCAGTCGCCGCGATGTCGAGGATGCAGTTTTTGCCGGTCCCTAGAGGAACTCCGACGATACTTTCACCCTACCTCCTTACACCTTGCCAAACCGGCGTTCGCGCTGTTGATACGACGATAGAGCCTGATGAAATTCTTTGCGGTCAAAATCGGGCCATAAGGTTTCGGTCACATAAATCTCCGAATAGGCCATTTGCCAGAGCAAAAAGTTACTGATACGGAGTTCGCCACTGGTACGAATAAGCAGGTCAGGATCACAGGTACCAGTGGTATAGAGATGGCGTTCAAATAAAGCCTCATCAATTTCATCAACCGTCAACAAACCTTGCTCGACCTTGCTGGCGATCGCCCGACAAGCTTGCACAATTTCCTGCCGCCCACCGTAGTTCGTAGCAACCGTAAATTGAGTACCCTGGTTCTCACGGGTTGCGTCTACCGCGCGGGTAATTTCATCCTGCAGTGACATCGGTAAGGCTGCTAAATTCCCCACAAAGCGGATACGCACATTTTCCTGCATCATTTCCCGCAGTTCTTGCCGCAGCACCCGTTCAAACAACGTCATCAAAAACTCTACCTCGTCCACGGGCCTACCCCAATTTTCGGTCGAAAAGGCATAGGCAGTCAGCGCCCCAATCCCCCAATCGCGGCAACACCGTAGTAAGTCCTTCAAAACATCGACCCCGCGCCGGTGCCCCATAATTCTGGGTAAGCCCCGTTGTTTTGCCCAACGACCATTGCCATCCATAATGACAGCAACGTGCTGAGGCAATCGTTCTCGCTTGAGATCAGCGGGCAGCTCGCGCAAGACAGTTGATTTTGCAGTCATGGTTTCTCCCAACAAGCAAAAGATACGAGATGTAAACAGGAGAATTCAAATTTCAGAATAGTCAATCTTTTGATAGATGACTGCTGATGGGTGAATTCTTTGTATAGCCTTGATGTTTTCAAAGATCTGACAACCGTTTCGGCGTTTTGAATGATTGATAGTTGGATCTTGACTAACGGATCTTGACTAATTGGATATTTACTCAAAATAATCACTTATTTATGATTCTTCCGTTTCCAGGGTAATACCGCCGAGATGAGTGCCACCCAACGGGAGCCTATTTGCCGTCCGAGACTGCGTAAATCAGGAGCAACCGGTTCACGGTCAGGAGTCTGCGAAAATCTTGCTTCCAACAGCTCTTTCAGCTTACTGCTTGTCAAGGGGCGATTTAGAGTTCCCCGTTCGGCCAGTGAGATCGATCCTGTTTCTTCAGATACAACTACACAAATACAATTTTCGACCCGTTCTGTAATTCCCATCGCAGCCCGATGCCGGGTACCTAACTGGCGAGAAGCACTTCGCTCTGACAACGGTAAAATCACACCCGCAGCCACGACTCGCCCATCCCGAATCAAAACAGCACCATCGTGTAACAGAGTGGTCGTTTGAAAAATAGTTTGGATCAGTTCTTTAGAAACCTCTGCATTTAATTTGACACCGGGAACCGAGAAATCTCGTTCATCAATCGGTGCCCCTG
>CAZGDE010000028.1:11164-26414 GCA_964524315.1 uncultured bacterium | reverse complement strand
GGATGAGGAGGGCCCCGGTTCGGTTCTGCGACAATTCCTTCACAGCATCGACAATTTCGTCTGTGACACTACCCGATTTCAGGGCAGTCCGTCGCGATGTTTGAAACAATTGCAGAATTTCACCCCGGCCCAATTGTTCTAAAAAGCGACGAAACTCGGACTGCAAAATAAACGCCATCGCTACGGCTGACCCAATAACCAGGTTGCTCAGAACAAAACTGAGCAGGGTTAATTCCAACCGGCGACTGAGGGCGGCAGCCAGCATCAAAATAATAAACCCCCGCACCATCCATAGGGTACGGCGCTCCCCAATAATGACCAGCATCATGTAGGTGACAGCCAGGACAAACCCGATGTCAATTAGAGTGCGGAGATTTTGAAACAATAGAAGCGACAGGGACTGCGTCCAGCCGGGGTCTGTCAGCCATTGCCGCCATGGATATCCCATTGATCTGGATTAACCCTGTGCATCTACTAAGGTATCGCGTGTTGCGGGCTGCAGGCTCCGAACATTTTGACTAATCAAAACATTCTCCAGCCTGTATTACCCATCACTATTTCAACCGCTCTGGCAAGCGATCCTGCCGAATCAGATCCTGATAGGTTTCTCGTTGCAGAATAATATTTGCCTCACCGTCCTTGACTAAAACAGCTGCCGGACGTGGGATACGGTTGTAATTAGAAGACATACTGTAATTGTATGCTCCGGTTGCCATGACTACGAGCACATCACCAGGTTGAGTTGGGGGGATACGGGCATCCTTAATTAAGATGTCACCCGACTCACAATGTTTACCCGCGATCGTCACCTGTTCGGTGAGCGGAGCAGACATCCGGTTAGCAACCACCGTTCGATAAACCGACTGATAGGTAATCGGACGTGGATTGTCAGACATGCCCCCATCGACCGTGACATAGGTACGAATGTCAGGTACCGTCTTACTACTACCAATCGTATAGGCAGTGACACAGGCAGACCCAATCAGCGATCGCCCCGGTTCACAAAGTAATTTAGGCAACGGTATACCCGCCTCCGTAAACGCGGTTTTCACCGATTCAGCCACAACCCGCACCCATTCGTCAATGCGAGGTGGGTCATCCGCTTCCGTATAACAAATTCCCAGGCCACCACCAACATTTAACTCCTGAACTGGCAAACCGTAGTGAGCCGCTTTGCTCATCCATTGCACCATGACACCACCCAGATCCTGGTGTGGTTTCAATTCAAAAATTTGTGACCCAATATGGGCATGTAAACCAATGCCAGCCAACACGGGCTGTTGACTAATAAATGCCAGTACTTCATCCACCTGATTCGGGTCAAACCCAAACTTACTATCCAGGTGGCCGGTGCGGATGTACTCGTGGGTATGACACTCAATCCCAGGCGTCAATCGAAGCAAAATTTGGATGGGAGCAGGAGTAGAGTTGGTCACTCCCAAGGCGGAATGGGCCGCCACCCTTTCATTCCCGATCGCAACCAGAGTCTTCAGCTCATGCCAGTTGTCTACAACAATCTTGCAGCCATTAGCAACAGCAAATTCCAGCTCATCGCGAGACTTATTATTGCCATGAAAATAAAGCTTCGTTGGATCAACCCCCGCGTTCAGGGCAGTATAAACTTCACCACCAGAGACCACATCAATTCCCAAACCTTCGCTGGCAGCGATCGCGCAAACGGCTAAGCAGTTCCAGGCTTTCGAGGCATAAAGCACCTGCGACTCACCGGGATAATAACGGCTGAACGCGTCCCGATACTGGCGACAGGCTGCCCGCAACGTCTCCTCATCTAAAACGTACAGAGGAGAGCCAAATTTTTTGACCAGATCAACCAAATCACAACCACCAATTGTGAGGTGATCGTGCCCATTTACACGCGCCGTCAGGGGTAGCAGTTGTTGGTTCGGTGAGATATTGGTGGCATTAGATTGGGGCAAGTACTGATGCCCTGAGTTTTGCACCTCCGTGCTTTGAGTCGATACCATTCCGTTATCCTTGTCCTCAGTTTAAGTGGCAGGCATTCGCCCTCTATCAAGTTTACAATTGAGAACTGTCCATCCTGAGCAATTGCCATAACTGATTGTGCCTGTTCTTTCCCTGTGTTCCCTCACCGAGTCCGATCTGACTGCCGCCGTCACATTGGACGATCGCTGCTTCGGTGGCTTGTGGACGATAGACGGTTATAAACGGGAATTGGACAGCCCCAATAGTGAAATCCTGACCTTACGGGCACCTGACCCGGTACAGGATGACTTGCTTGGGCTGGGATGCTACTGGGCTATTTTGGAAGAAGCCCATATTACCATCCTGGCGGTTGATCCCCGCTATCAGCGCCAGGGTTTAGGCTTCACCCTGCTCTGGGCACTGCTAGACTCGGCTGTGCGTCGCGGTTTAGAACGATCAACCCTAGAAGTTAGAATTTCTAATCAATCGGCCCTGAAACTATATGAAAAATTTGGCTTCAAAGTAGCTGGTACCCGACGACGGTATTACCAGGACACTGGCGAAGATGCCTTAGTATTATGGCGCAGTGGGCTGCAATCAGAGGAATTTCGGCACACGTTAGCCAACTGGCGGCAGGACGCTGGCGATCGCTTGCAGCGCTTTGGTTGGCACCTAAAAATTGACCAGGCTCAGCCATCGCCTGCCGAAATTTTTCCTAATACGCCCTTGACTCATTGACCATATTCTGGAAACAATCTTCCGTTGGGACGATTTTCCTTACAATTATCCATTCACAACGGAAAAACGGGGCAAACGTAGTTATGTCCCGTCTGATACCGCGAGTTTTTATATGGCCAAAACCGCTTATCCGTAAGGCATTGGCTCCTTTTCAGGCATGAGCAGTAGCGTTTGACAAGTGTGGTAATTGCGAAATCCACCTGCTGTTCACTTGGAGCAGCTGGACAAATCCACTATGCTAGAATCAGCAGTACCGGCACGCAGCAGGTTACAGAAACACGCCATGTTTGAACGCTTCACAGAAAAAGCCATCAAAGTAATCATGCTTGCCCAGGAGGAGGCTCGCCGCCTGGGGCATAATTTCGTGGGTACAGAACAGATCCTCCTGGGTCTGATTGGAGAAGGGACCGGCGTCGCCGCCAAAGTACTGAAATCTATGGGCGTGAACCTGAAGGATGCCCGGATTGAAGTCGAGAAAATCATTGGTCGGGGATCGGGGTTTGTTGCCGTTGAGATTCCGTTCACACCACGAGCCAAACGGGTGCTGGAATTGTCATTGGAAGAAGCCCGCCAGCTTGGACATAACTATATCGGTACGGAACATCTTTTACTCGGCTTAATTCGCGAGGGTGAAGGCGTTGCCGCGAGAGTGCTAGAGAATTTGGGGGTTGACCTCTCGAAGGTGCGCACTCAGGTAATTCGCATGCTGGGTGAAACCGCCGAAGTCACCTCCGGTGCCAGCCAGGGACGGACTAAAACTCCCACATTGGACGAGTTTGGTTCCAATCTGACCCAGATGGCCGCCGAAGGCAAACTTGATCCAGTCGTCGGTCGCCAGAAAGAAATTGAGCGGGTAATTCAAATTCTCGGTCGACGTACCAAGAACAATCCCGTTCTGATTGGCGAACCGGGCGTAGGTAAGACCGCGATCGCTGAAGGTCTGGCACAACGCATTGCCAACGACGACGTACCCGACATTTTGGAAGATAAACGGGTCGTGACCCTGGATATTGGTTTACTGGTAGCAGGTACCAAGTACCGGGGTGAGTTCGAAGAACGGCTCAAGAAAATCATGGATGAGATCCGCTCTGCCGGGAATGTCATCCTGGTCATTGACGAAGTTCACACCCTGATTGGGGCGGGTGCTGCTGAGGGCGCGATCGACGCGGCCAATATCCTTAAGCCAGCTCTGGCAAGGGGTGAGCTCCAGTGTATCGGTGCCACCACTCTGGATGAATACCGCAAACACATCGAGCGAGACGCAGCCCTAGAACGCCGCTTCCAACCGGTGATGGTGGGTGAACCAACCGTCGACGAAACGATCGAAATTTTGCGCGGTCTGCGAGAGCGCTACGAGCAGCACCACAAGCTAAAAATCTCCGATGCATCGCTGGAAGCAGCAGCAAAACTCTCTGACCGTTACATTTCCGACCGCTATCTGCCAGATAAGGCGATCGACTTGATTGACGAAGCGGGTTCCCGTGTGCGGTTGATCAACTCACAATTGCCACCGGCGGCGAAGGAACTCGACAAGGAGTTACGTCAGGTGCTCAAAGAGAAGGACGATGCCGTTCGTTCCCAGAACTTTGATAAAGCAGGCGAGCTGCGCGATCGCGAAATGGAAATCAAGGCCGAAATTCGGGCGATCGCTCAGAGCAAGAAAACTGACTCAACGGGCGATGAACAACCTGTTGTCACCGAAGAAGACATCGCTCAGATTGTTGCTTCCTGGACAGGCGTACCCGTTAATAAGCTCACTGAGTCTGAGTCGGAACGGCTGCTCCACATGGAAGACACCCTGCACCAGCGGTTGATTGGTCAGGAAGAAGCGGTTAAGGCCGTATCCCGTGCGATCCGCCGGGCGCGGGTGGGCTTGAAGAATCCCAACCGTCCAATCGCCAGCTTCATCTTCTCCGGGCCTACTGGGGTTGGTAAAACTGAGTTGACGAAGGCTTTAGCCTCCTACTTCTTCGGTTCCGAGGAAGCTATGATCCGGCTGGATATGTCGGAATATATGGAACGCCATACGGTATCCAAGCTGATTGGTTCGCCTCCGGGCTACGTTGGCTACAACGAAGGTGGTCAGTTGACCGAAGCAGTACGTCGTCGTCCTTATACCGTCGTTCTATTCGACGAAATCGAAAAGGCGCACCCCGATGTCTTCAACATGCTGCTGCAAATTCTGGAAGATGGTCGCTTGACAGATGCGAAAGGTCGCACGGTGGACTTCAAAAACACCCTGCTGATTATGACCTCTAACATCGGTTCTAAGGTCATTGAGAAAGGTGGTGGCGGTTTAGGCTTCGACTTCTCGGCAGCAGACGCAGCCGAATCTCAGTACAACCGGATTCGGTCACTGGTGAACGAGGAACTGAAGCAGTACTTCCGCCCAGAGTTTCTCAACCGGGTTGATGAGATCATTGTCTTCCGTCAACTTCAGAAGGACGAAGTCAAGCAGATTGCCGACATCATGCTGGACGAGGTCTTCCGTCGCCTGAAGGATCAGGGAATTACGCTGGAAGTTACCGAACGGTTTAAAGATCGTCTGGTAGAGGAAGGCTATAACCCTGCCTACGGTGCCCGTCCATTGCGTCGTGCCATTATGCGACTGCTGGAAGATTCCCTGGCGGAGGAAATCCTTTCTGGTCACATTAAGGATGGCGATGTTGCCGTCGTTGATGTGGATGGTGAAGGCCAGGTAAAGGTACTACAAGGCGAGAAACGGGAACTGCTGCCGCAGGCGGCTGACTAGGTTCTAACCAGCTGAGAAGTAAATTGAGCGGCGGTAGGGTTAACCTTACCGCCGTTGTTTATGGGAGAAAGTTTGGAGAAAGAATCGTAATCACCTACTGATAGGTTACAATCAAGCTCTACTTCAGGTTGTCTGGGGGAACAGCCCAGACAGAGTTGGTGATACCAACTTGGGGAAAGCCCGGTGGTTTATTGGCTGACAAGGCAGCATTTGCCGTGTTATCGCCATTAAAGAGTCCGGCACTGTGCCGCAACTGTAAGGGAAATGAGTCAGGGGAACGATTATCTCGCTCTGGTTCATCCATTCCTAAGTCAGGATGCCCGCCTGTGAGTGATGTACCGTATTGCCTGCGAGCTACAGGCGGAGGATAACAATTGCAGAGTTTAGAACTGTTGCGCCGATCGCCAACGGCAGATTATGTTGGCACGGTGATAGATTCCGTATTCCTGACACCAACGATCAAGTCCATTCGGTTGCGCCTGGATCGGGATGAATTAAAATTTTTACCTGGTCAATCCGTCTGGCCCAAATTTGAGCGGGATGGACGCAAATTTAGCAAGATTTATTCCATTGCCTCCTCTCCCAGCCATTGTCCAGAGATCGAACTTTGTGTATCACGGGTAGGGTGGAGTTCAGCCTATGTCCAGGATCTACAACTTGGGCAAACCTTACCATTACGAGGCCCCTATGGGCTAATGACATTGAGTGCATTACCACAGCGCCCTCGTCTCTATATTGCCGAAGGGTCTGGAATAGCCCCCCTAAAAAGCCAGATTGACTGGTTGCAGGAAGCAGGATTTTCCCAGCCCTTATGGTTAATTCAGTCTAATCCAGAGACATTTGATCGCTTACCGTATTGGGAACACTGGCAAACGCTCAGACGCCGCTGGTCTGGATTCCATTATCAGACCGCCATTCACCAGCAACCAGAGTCATTATTAATCGGCCTGGGGCTAAATTTGGCAGAATTCGATGTGGAAATTTGCGCGGTTGACGATCGCACAGAGCAAATTCGTACCTCTGTCCTGGCCTTGGGGGGAAGGAGCGATCAAGTTAGGGCAGAAACATTTCATGCGTTCTAGCAGGAGCGAGAGAACGAGAGCAAATACGCATCGGATCAAGCGTTTTTTCCCTCCCATCCTGGCACCCGCGCTTCCTCCTTGCCCTTTGACCACCGCCATTGCGACAATGGGGGCTATGACATTAGAAAACTCCAACCAAGAACAACCTTCACCGACCTCTACCCCATCCTCGCCCGCATGGAAAGGTTGGTGGGAAAACTTTCAAATCCTCTTCATTGCTCTGATTCTGGCGTTGTTAATCCGGACGTTTGTAGCAGAGCCACGCTACATTCCATCCGATTCAATGGTGCCAACGTTACAAATTGGCGATCGCCTGGTCATTGAAAAGCTCTCTTATCAATTCCGGGCACCCCAATTTGGTGAAATTGTTGTCTTTGACCCACCACCCCAGTTACAGATCCAGGGCTTTGCGAAAGACCAGGCATTTATCAAACGGGTCATTGGGACACCGGGACAAATTGTGCAGATACAGAACGGTCAGGTGTACCTGGACAATCAGCCCATCACCGAACCCTACATTGCCGCAGCCCCCGACTATGACTGGGGACCTGCCCGCGTTCCAGCAGACTCCTTCTTTGTCATGGGAGACAACCGGAACAACAGTAATGATTCCCATGTCTGGGGTTTTCTTCCCCGCCAAGACATTATTGGACATGCCTGGGTCAGGTTTTATCCCTTCAATCAGGCGGGATTGGTCAATTGAAATATCAAGTCGATTAAAACATCAAATAGTGCATCAGTTCGGCAGTCAGTTGGGGCGATAGAGACAATCGCCTTTGCAGGTGTACCAGGTTACGATAAGGCCCCTGCACTCGATTCTGTACGATCGCCCGTGCCAGATACAAATCAACGACCGGAATCCGTACCAGCATTTCAACCGTTGCCGTATTGGGATTCATCGGTTTAATCGTCACCAGACTATCAGCATCGTAGTAGCAAAACAGCAGCACCGATTCTAAAGGCTTCAACCGTTGCACCGGCAGATTCAGTACTGCGGCCACATCTTCCAGGCAATGCAACGGCACACCCGATTGCGTCAGTTCTACCAATGCCCTTGCCTGATGAATCGACAAACCCGGTAACCGCAACCAGTCATCCACACTTGCCTGGTTCACATCAATTTTTATCCCCAGGCTGGCCGCCAGTTCTACCTCTGCTAAAGACTGAAATCGGTAGTACGGATCATTCAAGATACGTGACCGAACTGACGAGGTTTGAACCGTTGTTGCCAGCCAGTTGAACAGTGTCATGACAGAGTCAAGTAAAGAGAAATAGCCAGTGCTGAGTACTTGCTTGAGCGTACTACGTTGGGCATTAGGACAGGATTCAAGCAATCCGATCGAGTAATTGCCGCCGTTTTTGTTCAAATTCGTATTCCGAAATCAACCCGTCAGTGCGGAGTTGGTCAAGTTGACGGACAGCTTCAGCCACCGCACTGACCCGTTGCGGATCGACCACGTCCGCCGTGGTTGCTGATTTCAATTCAGATGGCGCACCACCATTAAATTTTAAGTCAAACTCATCCGGATCCTGAGATAGGTACCACAACCCCTCCAGCACACTGGCAATTCGAGGAATCGGTGTGGCAATGAGGAGAAGGTAGACGATACCCCAGAAATACTGTTTCAGGTAAAACTTGTGCAGACAAGCAATATGAAAAGGGTTGGCAGCACTGGCAAATGCCAGTATGGCAGCCACTTGGCGATTTCTTGGTTGATTTAACATGCCTGCCCAACTCCAAGACACAGGTTCGAAGAATAAATAACTACTGCTATCCTAATCTGGATTAACCAAATGCTTCCAAACTCCCGACCAGACTGATCTGGCAGACTCAGTAATCTGGCAGGCTCGCTGATCTGAGAAACTACATGAAACGGCCCATTTAACCCTTAACACCGCTACCGGCTTCAGTGGGAACGACATATTTCTGCATCAGTACAAAAAAGAAGATGATTGGCAAAATTGAAATCACAGAACCGGCCGCGACTAAACGCCAGTCCAGATTCAACTGTCCGGCTAACTGAGCGACCCCCAATGGCAAGGTGTAATATTCGGGCCGATCCAGAACAATCAGGGGCCAGAGAAAATCACTCCAGGAGCCAATAAAAACAAAGATCGCCAATGTCACCAAAGCCGGACGGATGGCAGGAATCATCACGTACCACCACAACCCTAATTCTGAGCAACCATCAATTCGGGCGGCTTCCTCCAGTTCCTTGGGAACTCCCTGAAATGCCTGTCTTAAAAGGAAAATACCAAATGCTGAGGCGATCGCCGGGAAAATCACCCCCAGATAGGTATTTCGCAACCCCAACTGCACCGTTAGCACATACAGCGGAATCATCACAATCTGAAAAGGAATCATGATCGTGCTGACAATCAAAACAAAAATCCCATCCCGACCCCGAAAATTGAGGCGGGCCAGGGGATAGGCTGCCAGCGCACAAAATACCAGGTTCAGCCCCACGGTCAACACTGCTACCAGCGTACTGTTGAACAAATAGCGGCCAAACGGGTTCGTCTGCCACACCTGGATAAAGTTCGTCAGAGTTGGCTGACTGGGAATTAGCTGGGGCGGGTACTGAAAAATATTTTCGTTAGGGGATTTTAATGACGTGCTGACCAACCATACCAGCGGCACCAGCATCAGCAGCGCGATCGCCCCCAGTAAGGAATACATTCCGAGCGATCGCCAGAACCGATCCGAAGACTTATGTTGCATGCAATCCAATAAAGGTCAATCAAATGAACTGAGAAGGTGGCAGCAGCTTCAGGATTGAACAGGCTCCCATTCAATCCAGGGTAAACATCCGACGTTAGCAGATGCTTGCCGATTTCATTATCCCATTCATCCCCCTATCCCAGCGTCGCTGGCACTTTTTGTGGTAATTCCAGACTGCGCCACAGATACCACGAGGCAATCGTGCGGTAGGGTTGCCACGGCGCACCGATCCGTGCCACTGTTTTGCGATCAGGCAAATCTGGCAGGTTGTAAGTTTTGCGAATACCCGCCCGAATTCCCAAATCATCGACTGGCAAAACATCCCACCGATGTAGACGAAAAATGAGCAACATCTGCACCGTCCAGCGCCCAATTCCTTTAATGGGAGTCAGGGTTTGCACAATGGTTTCATCATCCATGTGGGCAATTTCATCCAGCGACGGTAAACCCTCGACTACCTTCTGCGCCAGGTCTTTCAGGTAAAGGGTTTTCGCCCGAGACACCCCCGTACTGCGTAAAACATCATCGGGTGTTTGCAAAATATCGGTAGCATTGGGATAGGGCTGATGCGGGTACAGTGCCAGAAACCGCCGATGAATAGTGGCTGCGGCTTTACCCGAAAGTTGCTGATAGATGATCGATCGCGCCAGGGAGGATAATAAATCGCCCTCCTGTTGGGCCTGATCCAGTTTGCAGTGACCAACCTGGTCAATCAATGCCCCTAATATGGGATCTGCCTGTTTCAAGGTAGCCAGGGCAATCGTATAATCCCTCGATGGCTGTAACGGTTTCGTCACTATACTGTCTCCCGGCGCGATCGCTGCTGCCAACCCACCACTCCCAGGTCAGGCTCTGCCTCACAAGTGCAATTGTATCAATGAGATTTTGCCAATTTAGTCGGTCGTATGTTTAAAGTTGTTACCCGTGACGTTTCCCAAACCTTTGAACGCTGGACAGATGCTCTGGATGCTGCCAAGGCGTTAATTCCCGAATGCACAAGTTGGACGCAAGACATTCGGATCTATCTGTGCGATGAACTCATCTGGCTTTACAGCAAAGAATATAAATACCCTCAATACATTGGAGCAGGTACCTACAACCGTCTTGCCCGCTTATTTATCCAGGAAACGCTGGAAGCCGAAGCAGCAGAACAACCACCGCAGTAAGGCGAAGGACGCAGGCAAGATCCACGTTATATCACTGGGTATAACTGGTAGTAGGCGAATATGCCAGGAGTCGCATTCTGGCGATCGCTTTCTGCCTTCCGCCACTGCTTCTACTTTAGGGGAGTCCCCACTTCTTGTTTTGCCGTCCGGCTTAACCACTCTTGAATTTGGGACATTTTGACGGCATAGTTAGTCACTTTACCATCGACCCGTTTCCAGCCAGCATGGAGTGCCATGACATAGTACTGGTTGTCAAACTTGCCCAGAATGGGGCCACCGGAGGCACCACCTTTAGTATCACAATCATGTAACCACAACCCTGCCCGTTCGCCCACCACACTACAGCCACGGTGGACTCCTGCCGTGAGGCCAGGGCCAGCTGTTAGTTCCAAGCCTGGATAGGACTTGGACGATCTGGGAAAATCGGCGGAATAGCCCACCAGGGCCAACTTTTTGGTGTGTTGATTAAAATCAGCTAAAGCAGGTGCCTTCCAACCGAGATAGCCATATTTCTCGCCCAGAGGCTTATCGATTTTAAGCACGGCCCAATCATTGACATCGAGCGTATCCCCTTCCTCCTTAAAATCCGTACCATAGTGGTAAGCCTCGACAATCCCGATGTCTGTCGTATCTTTAAGCGCACCATTCACTAGGTTGGGCTTAAACGTAATGGAGCGGCTGACTTTATGGGTATCGGGATCGACCACACAGTGGGCATTGGTCAAAACAATATTTTTAGCGATCAATGTACCGGTGCAACTGTAACGAGTGCCAGCCGCCGACACCCCCTCAATTCGCCCGATCGCCGACCAGGGAAACTGGCGACTAATCATCGGCAGGCGATCGTCACGCCCAATAATGGCACGAAAGGGAAACGGATTATCCGACACCCCCACCGCAGCCGGAAAGAAGGGTTTACTCCCAACGGTCAGATCAAAGGCCGCAGAATTTTTTTGCGGTGTTGTTTGCGCTAACAGCGGGGGTAAATCGGGCAGGGCAATTGCTGACCCAGTCGCACTTGCGACCACATTAGTCAGGCAGATTACCCCCACAAAACTGGTCAGAAGTGGCGTGACAAGTTTCCGGCTCATCAACCTATCCTCATGGAGAAATGTGAATTATGAATGAGTGGGCAGTGTCGTTGATAGCAACAATACCGCAACCAAGTACGCAATAAAACTCGGCGTTACTGATTCTGAATATGAATTAAGCGTTGGCTGAATTGAAACTTCGTTCCAAGTTAGCCTGCTATGCAACACCATCTATAAATTGAACGTTGCTGATTCTGCAATGCATTCAGCGTGGATGAAAGGAATGCAGCCCCATCACTTCTGCTATGCAACAACACCCCAACCGAATTGAGTGCGCAACCAACCCCGTCATTACTAAGCAATACACCCTGACAAATACCGATTCCGTCGACCACAGAAATTTCCGTAGTGGTCACATTGCGATCGCACCAGGCATTCATACCATCACCGCTGTGGAGGTGGTTCATTGAGTAACAACCAATACATACCCAACTGCTGCACCGCCTGACTAAATTGAATGAAATCGATGGGTTTGCGGACGTAGCTATTACATCCCAGACTATAGCTGTTGAGTAGATCCTGTTCTTCTTCAGATGTCGTGAGAACCACGACTGGCACCAGTTTAGTGGCATTGTGCAATCTCATCTGCCGGAGTACTTCAATACCATCCACCCTGGGTAATTTCAAATCCAGTAAGACCACTGATGGCTGAATACTGATATCCCGGCCAGCGTGAGTTCCCGTCCCCAATAAATAGTCCAGCGCCTCCACTCCGTCATGGGCAACGATGATCTCATTTGTGATCCGACTACGCTGCAAGGCACGGATTGCCAATGCCTCATCATCCGGGTTATCTTCCACCAAAAAAATTGATCGTATCGCCATTAGCCTACCAGTATAATTACTTAATATTAACGTAGAGTAAAGTAAAATTTAGCACCATTGTCAACGGAAGCTTCCGCCCACACACGTCCACCATGGCGATGGACAATCCGTTGAATCGTTGCCAGTCCCACCCCATTACCGGGGAAATCGGTCATGCTATGTAACCGCTGAAATGCCCCAAACAGCTTATGGGCATAGGTCATATCAAATCCGGCACCGTTATCCGTCACGAAGTATATGGTTTGCCCCTCTTCTCGTCTCGCACCAAACTCAATGCGAGCCTGCGCTTGCTTCGAGGTAAATTTCCAGGCGTTGTCCAGCAGGTTGACTAACATCACCCGAAGTAGGCGTGTGTCTCCCTGTACCACGATGCCGTCCTGAATCACGAAATCAACCGGTCGGGTGGGGCTTGTGTGTTGCAGCTCACTGGCGATCGCCCGTGCCAGAGCGCTCAAATCCACCGATTCCTGGCGTAACTCACTGCGTGTTACCCGCGACAGGGTGAGCAAGTCATCAATCAACTGCCCCATCCGTTGGGTAGCAGTCCGCACTCGCCGCAGAAAGTCTTGCCCCGTGCTATCAATCTGGTTGGAGTAATCTTCTAATAACGCCTGACTGAACCCGTCGATACTCCGCAGAGGTGCCCGTAAATCGTGGGAGACCGAGTAGGCGAATGCCTCTAATTCTTTATTAATCGCTTCCAGTTCTTGATTTCGCCGTTGTAAATCTTGATTCAACTGCCGAACTAGCTGCTCTGCCTGTTGGCGTTCTGCTACTTCCTGACGCAAGCTAACAAATAGTTCTGCCTGTTGCAAGGCAATTCCCAAATGAACTCCCAACTGCGCCAATAAATCAACTTCTTCCCTGGTCCAATTACGGGGGCCATCATTTTGATAGGCAGCCAACAGGCCCCACAGCTTTTTGCTCGTAAAGATGGGCACGATCGCATAGGAGCGCGCCTGAAACTGTTCTAATAAGGCAATATGGCAGTCCGCATGCCCTACGGTGTAAATATCATTCACCACAAAGGTTTCGTTATTCTGGTAGCGGCCACCCTGCGTTTCCTGCAAATAGGTGTCTTCCCACACCTTTTTAATATCCGGCCCAACCAGGCTTACCCACCCTGCCGTAACCGATTCGGCAATAAACTCACCGTTCCAGTCAGGGGTGAAATGGTAGATAGCCACCCGGTCAGCCTGCAAAAGCTGGCGGGATTCTTGCACAGTAGTGTTGAGGATGAGTTGAATTTCGAGCGGTTGACGGATGCGATCGGCAATGTTGGCGATCAGTTGACGACGCTCTGCCTGAAACTGGACAGCCTGGATCGACGCTCCCAATTGCAATGCAGCACCCAGTTGGTTGCTGACTTCCGCCAGCAAGTTAATTTCTGCCGTTTGCCAGAAACGGGGCTGCGAATTTTGGTAGGCCGCCAGTAACCCCCATAGCCTGTCTGCCATATAAATAGGCAGAATGGCATACGCCCGCGCCTGGTAGCATTCCAACATCTCGATATAACACGGTGAAAATCCCTTCTGATAGATGTCGGTCGCCACAAATAGGTCATGCTGGCTAAACATCGCTCCAGGGGTTGCCTGAATCAAGCTATCAGTTTGATCCAGCGCTTCCTGCCGTTTCACCCCAAACTGCTGCAAGGTACATTCACTCATGTTTTGCCGCAATTGCGGGTTCTGTGCCTGTGCTTGCAACAGCGACACCCAGCCAGCACCAACCGACTCACTGACAAATTCGCCACTCCAATCTGGCTGAAACTGATAGACAGCAATACGGTCAGTTCCCAGGAAATAACGCACCTCATCCAGAGTCACCTGGAGTACCTGGTCAAAGTCGTGCGATCGCTGAATCCGGCGAATCATTAATTGTCCCAGCGCACCAATCACCCGAACCATACTCCGTTCCCGTTCGGCAACCAGTACGCGGGGGGTAGACTGTTCATCCAGCCCGCCAAAACTCTCCCTCACCTCTGCCCGCAAAATTTGTTGCAACTGCTCAAATGCAGCTTCATCCCGACAGCAATCACGTAGCCGCGCCAGTAATTCAGCTTTCATGGCACTTAGATTAATTTTTGTAAGCTGGAAATCAGGCATTGAAACAAAATCTTTCCTGATCGTTACACAACAACGGAACTATGCCGATTAACCAGCAAGATCTTCACACTGAAATTGTCTGAGTTTCACAACGCACCAGGCAACGATTAGAGAACAAACGAACACAGAGAAACGGATAGTTCAGCCGCAACAAACTGGAATAATACTGGCAAGACCTCATGTAAAGAAACTATTCATTCTGTTGAGAATTACTTCAAAGTGTTCAACGCAATTTTCTCTAGGGCAGTCTGATGAGTAGGTAAAAGATATTGCCTTCGAAATAGTTGCAGCGTGATCCCTCTCTAGAAACCGGCATTACTCCTATGCTACGGATAAGGATGGATGCGATAGTGCGGTCAATTTAGACCAGTCAACGTGAATTAATTTAGCCCGTATTTGCTATGCATACTCTCAACCACGATCTCGAACGAAACGTTTTGGAAGCGGACGGTCGCTACCTTGACAGCCAGGAACTTTACCCCCTGGAAAAATATGTCCAGAGTTATGTCAACCGCCTGCATACTTACCAACAACTACGGGACAATAGCGAAAAACTCGTGATCCAGGCACTCCGAAAACTTGCCCAAACCTATCCGGAGTTAATTCAACACCACGGGCAACGCTGCAAATATGACATGAGTGAAGTGCTGCGCTATGTGGCACTGTCGGTATTACGTGATGACGAAACCTTCTTTAAAGAACAAATGGTGGTTTGGCTCGATACCATTTTGCTGGCCTATAAGCGTAACTCCAACTGTGTCACCGCTTACCGCTACTTGCAGGATGCGATCGCAGCAACCTTACCCGGTGCCGCCCCCGGACCCG
>CAZGDE010000028.1:0-11154 GCA_964524315.1 uncultured bacterium | reverse complement strand
GTGTTTCCTCAGATGTCGTGCCAAGTTTACGAGGACACCTCCATGAATGATTTCCAACCCATCACCGTCAGTCGCCAGTCATCGCGGGAAGAACGGCAGGCAGCCCTCTATCAGATCTACCGTCAAATTCTCGAACGACAGCCCTATGCCTATGAACACAAACAACTGGCCAAAGCGGAAAAAGATTTTTTAACCGATAAGATTGGTGTGCGACGGTTCCTGAAAGAACTAGGGCATTCCGAGGTTTATCTCAATTCCTTCTATGTCAACTCCTCGAACATGAAGTTTCTGGAGTTGTGTTTCAAACATTTCCTGGGCCGTGCCCCCAAAAACAACGGTGAGATTCAGTTTTACTGCGACATTCTGATCCATAAAGGTGTCGCTCAAATGATTACAACCATCCTTGACTCGGAAGAATATCGCAAAGTCTTTGGTTGTTTTACAGTCCCCTATCCTCGCCAAGAACGGTTTTACGACTCACCCAAAGCTTATATGGAAACCCACTTGCTCAACCACGAACATATTGGCCAGCGGGGATTTGTGGTTCCCACCATTTACTGGCACCAACTGGGCTTGAATTGCGAGGGAGGAACCTGCCGCCATCCCGAAGCCGATGAGCAGATTGAAGTAAACCTGTCCCAAGAGCAATTATCCCAACTCTTACAACTGCTGAAAGCCGGCGAACCGGATAAAACGATGGCCCATCTGTCACCCCAACAAAAGGCCGTATTACGACGGGCGATCGCCATTTAAACCAGTACACAGCCTTGCTCTCTAAGCTGACATAGGCTTATCCAGTTATATCCAACCTTAACGCTCTCTCCACCGGGTACCCCTGCGGCAACCCGGTTTTTGCATGGCAAGAAAATCACCCCGCCCAACCCACTTGCGTTTTAATGTTAAGATTTCTTTACAGGTCGAGTGATTGACGAGTAAGTTTTGCCCCCTTGCATATCTGCCCCCTAGCAATAGATCACCTATACAGCAGGGTTGGGTTGCGCCTCAGTTAAAATGCTTGTCTCGTTGTTCGATTCAACGAGCTTTGTCCGATGACTTGCCATACTTTTACTGGATTAGTCATTTTGCCATTCTTCTTCAGCCAATGACCTTAATACCTTGGTAATCACCAAACTGATGACTAAAAGCCAGTTTCAGCAACCTACTAATTCAATAATCATCGGCAACGAAAAATAACCTTTAGACACTAAAACTTAATTAAATTCAACTACAAAACGACTTAGCAAACTGGCATCATCCAATCTTAGAGGTTCGGTTAATTTAAGGATTTCTTAGAAGTCTTCAGATGGATCCAAGCAAGTTTGCAGCTAAGATGATGAAATAGGCCAATTAATCTGTAGTAGGTTGGATTCTTGTACCTAAATATTTTTGGTCAAGAGAGTTAAATATATCATTGTCTGGAAATTTGTTACTTTGCTGTCGTTAGCCGTGCTTACACTCCCTCAACTCGTTCCATAGCCTCTTTGAGAAGGACACTCTGAAAGTCATCCAAATGTGTTTGATATAAACAACTAATAGAAACTATTAGTCATAGTAATCAATTCAATTAAACTGCTCTAGATCAATGTCTTCTGGTCAATATCTAAAGTCTCTCTGCTTTTCTAAATTGTCGTTTTTGAGGTTTCTTTAAAGAGCATTTATGAACGATGAGACTGTAGATAAAAATCTATTTACTATTACAACGCCTCTTTATTATGTGAATGATCTACCGCATGTTGGCAGTGCTTACACGACCATTGCTGCCGATGTAGTAGCACGATTTCAGCGATTGCAGGGAAAGTCCGTTCTATTTGTAACGGGTGCTGACGAACATGGCCAAAAAATTCAACGAACAGCCGCAGCCCTGGGGCGAACGCCACAAGAGCATTGCGATCTCGTAGTCGACGGCTTTAAATCTCTCTGGCAACAATTGGGGATCGCCTGCGATCGCTTCATTCGGACGACTGATTCCCACCATAAACAGATCGTTCAGGAGTTTTTTCAGCGGGTTTGGGATCAGGGCGACATTTATCTGGGACAACAACAAGGCTGGTATTGCGTCTCCTGTGAAGAATTTAAAGAGGAACGTGAACTATTAGAAGGTCATCGTTGTCCCATCCATTCCAACCGGGAGGCCGAATGGCGCGACGAAGAAAATTATTTCTTCCGTTTGTCCCGGTATCAAACGCAATTGGAAGAACTGTACGCAGCACAACCTGACTTTATTCGGCCCGCAAGCCGCCGCAATGAGGTCTTGAGTTTCGTGAGCCAGGGTTTACAAGACTTTTCAATCTCCCGTATTCACCTGGATTGGGGGATTCCCGTTCCTGCAGACCCAAAACACACTCTCTACGTCTGGTTTGATGCCTTATTGGGATACATTACCGCCCTACTGGATCCGGTAGATGCGCCCACTTTAGCTAACGCTACTCGCCAGTGGTACCCCATCACCCTGCATCTCATTGGTAAAGATATTCTGCGGTTTCATGCTGTTTATCTGCCAGCAATGTTGCTATCAGCAGGGTTACCAGTCTCAGGTGGTGTATTTGGACACGGCTTTTTGACCAAAGATGGGCAGAAAATGGGCAAGTCACTGGGAAATGTGCTGAATCCGGTTAGCCTGCTCAATCGCTATGGTGCCGACGCAGTGCGGTATTACTTCTTAAAGGAGATTGAGTTCGGGCGAGATGGTGACTTTAACGAAACCCGATTCGTCAATATATTAAATGCTGACTTGGCCAACGATTTGGGTAATTTGCTGAACCGAACATTAAAGATGGTTCATAAATACTGTGGCCCCCAAGTACCATCACTTTCGTCTGATTTAGTAGCAGTCAGGGAAGTGCTGGCAGGTAATGGGTTGGCACCCAATCCACTGGTGGCAATCGGTACGGATCTGGGCGATCGCGTCGCTGTTGCCTATCAGGCCCTTGCTTTTAATGAAGCCTGTGAAGCCATCATGGGTTTAGTGCGGACAGGGAACAAATTTGTCGACGAACAAGCACCCTGGACGCTCTATAAGCACGGGCAACAATCGCTGTTAGAACAGGTACTTTATACCGTTTTAGAGGCTGTTCGGTTAGCAGCTTACTTGCTGTCCCCCATTACCCCCATCTTAAGTACGGCTATCTACCAGCAACTTGGTTACTCAATTAACTTTAGTAACCAGGCTTTAATTGATGTTTCAGCACCGTATTCTGTCCATGCTGCTTGGGGCATACTGCCAGCAGCCCAACCCCTAGGTGATCCCCAACCAGTATTTCAACGGTTGGAATTGTTAGAGACAATTTCTACTTAAATAGTTCGAAGTTTTTTCCAGCGTTTGCTTCACCTATAAAATCACTGTTTATCTAAATAAAAAACCGAGGTATAACACATGTTGAATAATCACATAGAAAGTGAATCCGTGTTTAGTCAGGAACAGGTTCTTGAAAATCGTGGCCGCGTTGCCATTTTTATTGACGGCTCTAACCTGTTTTATGCCGCTCTGCAATTGGGCATTGAAATTGACTACACCAAGCTTCTCTGTCGTCTAACATCCGGGTCACGGTTGTTACGATCGTTTTTCTACACCGGTGTTGATCGCACGAACGAGAAACAACAGGGCTTTTTATTGTGGATGCGTCGGAATGGCTATCGGGTAATTTCTAAAGACCTGGTACAGTTACCTGATGGTTCCAAAAAAGCCAATCTGGATGTTGAGATCGCGGTGGATATGATGTCCCTCGTCGGTTCTTACGATACAGCCGTGCTGGTCAGTGGAGATGGTGACCTTGCCTACGCCGTTAATGCGGTCAGCTACCGGGGAGTACGGGTAGAGGTGGTCAGTCTCCGCTCGATGACGAGTGATTCCCTGATTAATGTGGCTGACCGCTACATTGATTTGGACAGCATTAAAGAGGATATCCAGAAAACGCCTCGTAGCTATACTTACCGGCCATTGTCCAGCATTGGATTAATCGACGAACCCGAAGAGAGCTAACGTGACACCACCCCCAAGCAAAGAGCCTAAGTCGCAGGGCCGATGGGAGTGCTGTGGCTACGGAGTGGGGTCGCCTGGTTTGGCGATCGTCTGGATGGGAGACATTCGACGTTCATCGATTTGACGCTAGACTATTGACTGGAAAACGTAACTGGAAAACTCCTGTACCTGCCATTCATGATCGCAACTGCTGGGATCACGTTTGCTGGTAGGAACTTTTTTACCTCTTGTTGCCGTCTCTTGTTCTGGGTTGAAAGTTTAGCTGTGCGCCAGTAATGCCAATGCCCATTGTGTTTAGGTTCAAACTTTTTCACTTTAATCTGTCCCGGTACCAGGCTCAGTATCGCCGTTCCTTCATGGTTGCGATCGCCCTGGTGGCAGTTTTGCTGACAACTAGTGCCTGTAGTGGTAACCGTAACCGTACCGCTGAAAAAATTGCTGAGGACAGTAAACAAGTTGAAGAGTTTGACAATAGTCTGTCATTTAATGACCTGACGCTGGAAGGCTTTGACAAGAAAGGGCAACTGTGGTGGAAGGTGAAGGCAAAGCGGGCGAGCTACAGCAAAGATAAAAAGTTGGCCCAGATTCAGCAACCAACGGGTGAACTTTACCAGGATGGGAAAGCCGTCGTTCAGGTAAGCGCCGATGCCGGAGAAGTGCAGCAGGACGGCCAAAACATTTTTCTTAAGGGGAAAATCAAGGCGGTTGATAAACGCAATGGGATGGTACTAACTGGCAATGAACTGGAGTGGCAGCCAGCAAAAGATTTGCTGATCGTCCGAAACAATGTCACAGGGAATTACCAACAAACGAACGTGGCTGCCAAGGGAGGGCGTTTTTTCACCCGTGCCAAGCGTCTGGAACTAGAGGGTAATGTCACCGCTGTATCCCAAAAGCCCAATGCCCAATTTCAGTCGGAACGAGTAGTCTGGCTCGTGGAACAAAAAACCCTCACCAGCGATCGCCCCTTGCAAATCGTTGGTGCCTTACCGGGCCGAACCGTTCAGGATCAGGCAACCGCTGGGCAGGGTGTTGTGGACTTAAAAACCAAAACAGCCACCCTGAAACAAAACACTCGCATCAATCTGTCCGATCCCCCCATTCAGGTAGCCGGTGAATTACTGGTCTGGAACCTAAATGCCAAAACGGTTGTTTCTGACCAGCCAGTGACCATTTACAATCCCCGACAGCGGGTAACGCTCACTGCCAACCAGGGACGACTAGAAACAACATCTAAAATGGCCTACCTGACCGGAAATGTGCGTGGCAATGGTCAACGCAACCAATCCGCTTTAACTTCCGATCGCCTGACTTACAACCTGGGGAGCCAGGAATTCCTCGCGGAAGGGAACGTTACCTATCAACAGGCAAACCCACCCTTTAACCTGGCAGGCCCCCGAGCAACGGGTAAATTGCAAGATCAAACAGTGGTCGTCAGTGGTGGCAGGGTCGTTACCGAGTTTATACCCGATACCGTTGTGCGCTAATTCCTAGTGCATATTCAGAAGACCTTTTGTACCAGCAACCATGCCACCCTCATCCCCAACCCTTTTTCCAGAGGGGAAGGGAGCAAACATCAAAGTCCCTCGCCTGTGGGAGAGGGATTAAGAGTGAAGGAAAGGCAGACTGAGGCGCAACCAGTTTCCTGAAACTGCACTAGCTAAGTCTTCTATGACAAAGGCGCTAGAAACAGGGTGCTATGACAAAGGGCAAGGGAACTGTTGTTTGGTGACCTGCTGCCCTTTGTTTTTTACCTTCTCTTAACAGGCACCTTGCTTTTTTAAGACCACTAGAATAGTTTTGCCAATCAACTGTAGATCGTACCCAAGCGACCAATTCTTCTGATATGCAACGTCCATTTTGACCACATCTTCAAAATCAATCACGTTTGAGCGACCATTTGCCTGCCACTCGCCGGTGATACCGGGTTTAACATTCAGTCGTTCCCAGTGGTGACGTTTGTAGCCAATTACTTCATCTACCGTTGGTGGACGGGTACCAACGAGACTCATATCGCCCATTAAAACGTTCCAGAACTGCGGAAATTCATCCAGACTAGTTTTGCGGAGGAAACGCCCCACACGGGTAACACGCGGATCATTCTTATTTTTGAAAATCCCACCCTTGGCCTCGTTGTTGACCAGATGCTTAAGTTTATCGGCATTACTCACCATCGAGCGAAACTTCCAGATGCGAAATGGTTTACCGCGCAGACCACAGCGAATCTGACTGTAGAGAATAGGGCCTGGATTATCAATTTGAATAGCGATCGCCAGGGGAACCGCAATGACTGCTGTAATGGTTAGACCCACCAGAGCACCGGCAATATCGATCAGGCGCTTTGCTTTGCTTGTAACGGCAGGATGGAGTTTACCCAAGCGTTGCTGCCCCAGGGTTGGTACCGATGCCTGAATAGGGGACTGAGGCGCAATGCCTACATCTTTGGCACGCTCACGTAGAGTTGAATGCAGCGCAGAAGAAAGATCAGGAGTAGTAATCACAGTCGGTAACTGACGCTAAGGGTTAAATTGCCTCTCCCTCAACATAATTGACTACCCTTGACAATGCCTATGGATAGCGGACATGTTCGTTCAATCTTTTAACTGCAGACAAATAATGTAAAGTTTCAGTGTACTTACGCGGAAATCACCCTATCGGCCATAGACATTCCATATTTTTACGTACAAGCCACTTCGACAAAGTTCCATTACTGTGGTATTGGCCATTAATTACGGGGTAATACAGGACTGCTAGATGGCAGCTGTAGTAACCGACCAACCTGAGCAGAAACAGCCGCCGCTCCATAATGATTCAAATGGCTGGGGTCAGCAAAATACTTATTCTGTCTCAACCATGGCTGATTTAAGTCATATAACGCCAACGCATTGGAACGGGCATACTGTCGCATAAAGGAGCGGAACTGCTGTTCATAACTACTTCTAGTAGAGTCTAAATAGGCTTGGGTAAGCGGTAAGTTCACAAATATCACTGGAATCTGCTGGGATCGCGCAAAGAGCAAAATATTGTTCAGGGCCCTGGTTTGAACCCCATGGAGGGTAAAGTTCCGGTAGTCTCCATCGGCATTACCCGGAACTTTGGGATAACGACGAAAATAAGTCGCAGGATCAAACCGGGTTGCCACCGACTGAAAACCGGATGCAACATGCAAATCGGGTACCTCAGGTGGTTGTAGATTGAGCTTTGGTAACAATCCCGGCGGAGTGGTACTTTTTGCCTGGGGGTCACATAACTCCAGAATGGGAGAGTATCGACCCGGTGGTGACACTGGTAGCGGACGATCGACATCACCAAGCTGGGCAGGAAACTCACCACAAAGTCGCTCTAAGGTAGTACCCGACGACGGGAGAAACACAGGACGCGTCCCGGTGGCCAATAAACGATAACCCGGTGAAGCAATAATTTTTTGGTATGTGCGATCGAGCCGACCACTGTTCAGGGCACGCGCCCCATCTGCCCACAGGATCAATCGCGGCAGTTGAGTAGGTGACAACAGTTGGCGCAGGAGGAAATCAACGACCTGAGCCGTTGCTCCATTCACACCGAAATTAAAAATAGAGACGTTTTTATAACCCCGATTGTTCAGTGTCCGTTGCAGTGTCATCGGATCGACGCCCTGAACGGCACGGGAGCTACCAACAATCAAGATATCTGGAATGCCAACATCTACCAAATAACGCTGATAGCGTTGCAGTTGTTGATCAAATTGCTGACTGTTAAGGGTGGGATGGGGTGTGGTGGGAATTGATGGCGTAGCAGGCGTTAAAAAAGTTGGCACCAATACAGAGGTGGGCGATCGCACACTGGCTGCCACAGCTGGGCATGGGAACAGGAAACCCATACCGACGCAACTCGTGCCCAAACTTCCAAGCAACGCTGATAGAGGCAGGCAAACGAGTCCACTCTCTACCCATCCCATACCATTTACCTGTGAGAACGTTTACTACCGTCATCATAACGGTTTCGCCCACCGATTCAGGTCTGGAAAGATTAATCGGTGGAGTTCTGGCCAACAGAACCCGACCCGGAGCGAACCGCGATCACCAACTTAAACTCCTTTCAGTACGGTGAAAGCGATGTAGTACTATGGATACACAGCAAGACACTACTCATTTACATTCGCTAACAACTTTAAGGAGATTAAACGTGGTAGAGCCAATTGTTTCCGGCATTGTGCTGGGTTTAGTTCCAGTCACTCTGGCTGGGTTGTTTGTCGCTGCCTACCTTCAATACCGACGGGGAAACCAGCTAGGTCTTTAATTAGTGCTGTGTACCCTGTTGGCTCTTGCTCTATCACGAGCCTCTTACAAAAATGTGAGACAGAGATCCTTCTGATCCCTGTCTCACATTTTTAGTTGCCAATTTTGCAGAGAACCCGTCACTACATTACTCCGACGCTAACAACTCCTATTTTGGGAGGCCAGGTCTTTAATGGCTGGATTACTTGTTCCTTAATTTGTTACGAGCGCTATACATTGGGCCTTGCTTGCCAATCCACCAATCAGGGGATGATCGATGCCAATAACCCTAGTAGGATATATCCACAACTTGAGACATCGGCACCCTATCCCCATGGGCTTCCGGCCTACTGTATAGGGTCTACCCAAAGATAGAAGCTGGTAACTATCACCGTCATGTTTATTAAAAGCGTAGCTCTTGAAACAGTTCTTAATAACCCTGCGGAGATAAATTTACAGTATTCTTAAAGAATTATTAGAAAAATAAAGAACCCTTAAGGAATGTGCCTTCATGTATTCTCTAGTATGCTCTACCCATCTTGATGAGATGTGTCCCCCCCCATCCGAGTCCTTACGGCGTAAGGCTGGGTCAGAGATGCCATCTTTCTTCAAGAGTATTCCCCCGGAACGGATTGGTTTAAACGGAGAATATGACCACAGTGGTTTAGCAAAGCGTGTTGATCAAATGTTCCGTAAGCAGTTCAATTCTCAGCAACTCAATAAGCTATGTATCGCCCAACGTGGCGGCGTGGTGATCCTAACCGGACGAGTACCGAATCGTTTGCTCCTTACCCAAATGATTGAAACAGCAATCTCGGTCATGGGGGCAACCTATGTCGAAGCTGACGCTGTCAAAATCGAAGCGTAATCTTTAGCAGAGCAATTTACAGCAGCACAATTTATCGCCGAGCAATGTAAAACTTCTGGTTCCGCTATGTATCTGGCAAAACTGCCTCAAGCTCTACACCATAGGAATCTAGAAGGTTGCAGGTATCGTGATCAGTAACGTTTGTATCGTGCAGTTCCAGGTTGTAAAAGTCAACACTGGCATGATCGAAAAACGGCCCAGCATGCCATGTACCAATGTTGAGCTTGATAAAGCAATCGCCCGGAACCCGAAACACTCTAATATTCTCTAATCGAGGTAGCGGATCATCGCCAGGTGGAGCAACACCAATCAACCAATCTTTCCCTGCCAGAGAGCCCAAACATTGGGTACAGCGTCGGTGTCGCGTAATTTTGTGAAACTTACGTCTTTGCTCGTATAGCCGCATGATGTAGAAGCGTGGCGTACCATTTTGGAGATCCAACTGTGCTTCATTGGGGCCATACAGTTGGCCATCTGGAATCGCCGCAATCACCTGCCCATAGGGTTGGAATGCCTCTGGAGTAATTGTGGTCACAGGCAAATATTTGAGTGAGGCGAATGTCATAGGAGCAGGCGGGAAAGGATAGAGACAAACGGCTTTTCTATAACATGGCTACATCAAATCATAAAGATAATTATTTCTGGCTAACTCCTGCATCCTGCCTTTATTTCGTGCCAAAGAGGCGATCACCCGCATCCCCCAGACCAGGAATAATATACCCGTGTTCATCCAGGCCCTCGTCAATGGCTGCCGTATAGAGAGGCACATCTGGATGTTGTTCATGGAACGTCGCAATCCCTTCGGGTGCTGCCAGCAAACAAACAAACTTGAGTGACTTAGGATTCGTTTCCTTTAACCGCTGTACTGCTGCCACCGCCGAGTTTCCGGTTGCTACCATCGGGTCAACGACTAACATATCCCGTTCAACGATATCATGGGGCACCTTAAAGTAATACTCCACCGGCACCAACGTGTGGGGATCCCGATACAACCCAATGTGGCCTACCCTGGCCGAGGGGACTAGCTGCAACATACCGTCCAAAATACCCTGGCCTGCCCGCATGATTGAGACAATCACCAGCTTTTTGTCCGGTGCCAGAATCGGGGCCTGCATACTTGCCAACGGTGTTTTAATTGACTCATATTTAATCGGCAAATCACGGGTGACTTCGTAGGCCAGTAACATACTAATTTCGGTTAGCAGGGCCCGAAACTTCGCCGTACTCGTTTCCATGCGCCGCATGAGGGTAAGTTTGTGCTGAATCAACGGGTGGTCAATGATAACAACCTTGCCAGTCATGAACACTCCTTACTAGAAAATGACAAAAGGCAGAGGGCCGCAGGAAACAGAAATACCTTCTTATTGCTCGCACGAGCGCCTAAGGCAGATATTTCTGGACAACCTGCCAACCGGTGAGCGATACCAGGAGAAAAGCAACCCCCAAAACCACGTTGGTACTGATATGTAACCAGCGGGCCCAGGGACGCTGAGGATCAATTTGAACTGCACTCCAGGCAGATAAAAAGACTAACTCAACGACAACAATACCAGCAGGCAGATGGAGAGAATGGCCAAGGCTACCATAATGCCCCAGCGTACCAACAATGCCGATCGCGAGCAGTAATAACACTAACCCGATCATGCCGACCCCGGTTACATAATGTAACGGGCGCAACCAGGCGGGCCGAGGTTGCTGTTGCTGCCGCCTGACAAACATCCAACTACCTGACAACAGCAGCATGAAGTAAGCAGCGATCGCAAAGCCCATTGACCAGGCAGCAATCCGCCATAGCCAGAGAAATGAAGGGAGGTGCATGGCTCAATATAAGCAAAAGAACTGGTCAGGGCCTCAAAATGAGGATGCACGTGCAACCCCTCATACTTAACATAAAACTTTGTATGATTGCGAAGTTATCTGAAGAGGCTCTAAAGTATTAGGAGTCTGACATTAAGACAGCTCTCAATCTGCTGGCAATGGGTGGGACTTAATTAACTCAAGACTCACTGATTGTTCAGGCAGGGTAGGCAGCACAGCGATCGTTGTGGCAC
>CAZGDE010000027.1:0-29874 GCA_964524315.1 uncultured bacterium | reverse complement strand
ACGCGGCTGTGAACCAGGAGATGCGGCAACAACGTGCCATTTTAGCCAAGCACTTTTCCTCCGAAGCAGGTACCCTCACCCCCGATAAACTTAATCAAGAAGCACGGCGCATTGTGAACGCTCAACCGGGCACAGTTCTGATCTATCCCCTGGTGCTCAAAGATAAAATTCAATTTCTGGTGGCATTTCAAGCCGAAAATGGCGCGTTTACTTTCCGCCCGTTTGAAACCCAGGTCAGTGCTGAACAACTGTTCAAAACCATTCAAACCTTTCGGCAGCAATTAGGCGAAACGAACGCCGCAGGTAGACCCAAAGCCGATCTGGCAGCGGTACAAGCTACCAGTCAACAACTCTACAATTGGTTGATCAAGCCGTTGGAGCCAGAATTAAACAATCCTGCAATCAAACATCTTGTTTTTGCCCCCGATAGCACCACCCGCTACATTCCCCTGGCGGCCCTGTACGATGGTAAACAATATCTGACCCAACGCTTCACCATCAGCACCATCACCGCTGCCAGCCGAACGGATACCGAAGCAAGAATGCCCAAACCAGACGGGCAGCAATCCTTACTGTTAGCAATGGGAGCATCTACCTTCCAAAACCTGAATCCGCTTCCGAATGTGCCGACCGAACTGGATGCCATTACCAAAACAAATCGTTCCCAAGACCAGCAAGGTATTTATCCCGGCAGTGAGTTTCTCAACGCTACTTTTGATTACGACGCTCTGAAACAGAGTCTCAAAAAGGGCACTTACCAAATTCTTCATCTCGCTACGCACGGAGCCTTTAAGCCGGGTCGGGTTGAAGAATCCTATCTGGTACCAGGACGGGGCGAAAACCTGACGACGGAACTGATTGATCAGTTGGGGAATTACGGCTTGGGTAATATCCATCTGGTGGTGCTGTCTGCCTGCGAAACGGCAGTAGGCGATCGCGCCAGTGACGGGATTGAAATTCCTGGGATCAGCTACTTCTTCCTGAAAAATGAAGTCAAAGCCGTGATGGCTTCTTTGTGGAACGTCAATGATGCCAGTACTGCCCTGTTCATGCAGCAATTTTACAAGCAAGTTGCTGCTGGTAAGACGAAAGCGGCGGCATTACAAGTCGTTCAACAGGATTTGATTAGGGGAAAACTGACCGTGAAAGATGCCCCGGCACGGGCAGATGTAGAGGTGCGTGCTAAACCAGGCAGCCGTGCGACGGAGCCGCAATCGTCCATCTTCTCCCATCCCTACTACTGGGCCCCGTTTATCCTGATTGGTAATAGTTTGTGACACAATTGCATCACTGCGATCGCGCCTGAGTGATCAAGCATAAACTAACTCGACTCAATCGTTGTCATAAGGAAAGTTTGAAGATGCCCCCCACCAACCGTCGTCATTTCTTGCAATTTGCCGGATCAACGTTAGCCACTATTGGTCTAAGTCATCTGGACTTGTTCCGCCAGGGGAAGCAGTACGGCAAGGTGCTGGCACAGGGTACTCCCGGTAGAAAGTTAGCCTTGCTGGTGGGCATCAATCATTATCCCGATCCGGTGCGATCGCTCGCTGGTTGTCTCACCGATGTGGAATTACAACGGGAGTTATTAGTGCATCGTTTTGGCTTTAATCCCAGCGATGTTCTGGTGGTCAGCGATACAGCTAACCTCAAACCAAATCGCAAAACTATTCTAGAAGCTTTTGAAAACCACTTGATTAAGCAAGCGAAACCGGGAGATGTGGTGGTTTTTCACTTTTCTGGGCATGGTTCCCTCGTCCTGGATCCCAATCCAATTCCCGGTTTCACGCAGGATGGTAAGGGTGTTAATGGCACGATGGTTCCCTTTGATCGTACTACTACCAACCCTGATCAGGTACAGGACATTATGGGACGCAGCCTGTTTCTGCTGATGTCGGCTGTGCCCACGGATCTCATAACTGTTGTGCTGGATAGTTGTCATTCCGGTGGTGGCACACGGGGCAATCTGGAGTTTCGCGCGACTGCTTCTCGCTTAAGTGGCAATACACCTGCCAATCCTAGTCCCGCCGAACTCGAATTCCAGAAGCAATGGATGGCAAAACTGAATCTCAACGAGCAGAATTTGATGGCACTGCGCCGCAAAGGGATTGCCAAAGGAGTGGCGATCGGGTCTGCCCAGTATGACCAGTTAGCGGCTGATGCGCCCTTCAGTGGCTTTACAGCAGGTGCCTTTACCTACTTGCTAACCCGTTACCTGTGGCAACAAACCCGTAATGATGGCGTTGGCACAGTCTATGTCAATCTGCAACGTAGCACTCAGGATGTGGCAAAAAATTCCGGTTTAACGCAGATCCCAATTTATGCCGCTAATCCCGAAAGTCACGGGCAGAAACCGGTCTATTTCCTGTCCCCAGTAACACTGCCAGCAGAAGCCGTCGTGCGTCGTGTTGTTAGCGGTCAGATTGAGTTCTGGTTGGGGGGAGTGTCTTCCCGCAGTTTGGAAGCAACCGACGTAGGTGCCATCTTCACGCTTATTGATGCCACAGGCAAAAGCCTGGGTGAGATTGAGCAAACCGCTCGCCAGGGATTGGTGGGCGTTGGCAAGCTGAAGCAAGGGCAGATTAGTGATGTCAAGCCAGGAATGCTGCTACGGGAGCAGGTGCGGGGAGTGCCAAATGACCTGAAGCTACGAATCGGGCTTGATCCGTCCTTAGGAAAAGATCAGACCTCTACGATCAAGGCGCTCCGTGGTGTCGACCGGCTGGAAATCGTTCCCAAAATTCAGGGAACAACTGTGGATTATCTGTTGGGACGAATGACACCCGCCTATTTACAGCAAGCTCAACAGCAAAAAATTACTGACATTCCCCCGGTCAATACCGTGGGTTTATTTACTGCCGGACTGGCACCCATTATGGCTTCCTTCGATCGCCCTAATGAAGCCATCCCGGATGCCATTCAGCGGTTACGTCCCCGTTTCAAATCCCTTCTAGCAGGTAAGATTCTGCAGTTAGCGGTGGGGGGCGATCGCAGTGATAGCCTGAAGGTGACTACCACCATTGAGCAGAAGGGCACTAACCGATCAGTGACCGCTAATACCTATCAATTTCCAGCAGGAAGTGAGTTTCAGATTAAGCTCCGCAACAATGAGGAGCGTAATCTCTACATGGCGGCGTTGGTAATTAGCAGTAGCGGGAGCTTAACGGTTTTGTTTCCCTATTGGGATGCCCCGGAAGACGCAGCATTGGTGGCACCGGGACAGGAACTTGTCACTCCGCAAACGACAGATGGTTACCAGTTCATTTTGCGAGGTGCTGGGTTTATCGAAGTGTTGACCCTGGCAAGTACCAAGCCGTTGCGGAGTATGTTACAGGCATTGCGGCCCATCGGCGAAGCGCGTGGCGCAGGTTCCCGATCAGCGGTGCCATTGCGAGATGATGAACCGTTGAACATCGTTGGATCTATGTTGGGGGATTTAAATCGCAATACCCGTGAGGCTGGGGTTGATGTGGTTAGTACTCGCCAACTGGTAAAAGCGGATCAACTGGCGGCAACATCGACTTTTATTCAGGTGGTAGGGGGATAGGGGGCGATCGCAATCTTCCTGGGTCACCTGTCTACGCGAACAATTACTCCGCTTACGAATACTCACGTTCCGTCGGCACGATTCTATCTAGCGATGGTGAATATTCTGGTTGACCTGAGAACCCTGATAAAAATTTATTGCAGCGATCGCGAGAAACACGCTACCAAAAACAAAAAGTAGTGCCACTAGCAATGCCAATGCTGCTTCCAATAAACCGCTACTCTGGTGTTGATGCACATGCTTAACGATGATATTGAATCCTTCGATATCTTTGCCCTGCTCCGCCTGGACTAACTGTTGCAATAAAGTCAGATCACGCGATCCCGTTTTTGGGTCACCTTGCAATTGGGACATTTTTACCTTCCTGTTATGAGTCAGCAGTGCTGATTGCACTTCTGATATCTCATCGGTTAAGCCATTCGCAAATTATGCAATGGTATGACTGCGATCGCCCACCGTCTTTGTAGGCTGGGAGAAAGAAATGCCTATGCAGTCCAATCCAGAGCAACCGCAGAGGATTTTCTGAGTCTCCGTTGTCGGTCAGCCCAATACCTATTTGAATCTGATCGGAAAGGAGGCAATCCTGAAGTACATCAGCCCGTTCTGGGCATAGTCATGAGGCACGATTTTGCCTGTTTGGTAGGTTTCCTTTTACGTCCTGCAATTCCTAGCAGTTCGATAGAATTTTGGGCGTTGCTGATGCCAGGGATGAATTAACTGTTGGATGAATTGAAACTTGTTCCAATTCATCCTGCTATTTAGCACCACCGAATTTTGGTGCAATACTGCATTAGAATGCGATCGCACCCTTCCAGCTCAATTAACCAGAAGGATGCGATCGCGGCACTATTCAAAGACTTTGGCTAATTCGCTTTTTGCTGTTCAAGCAGAATTGCTTGCGGGAACAAAACATTATTTTCTTTGTGAATGTGCTGGTGCATATCTTGTTCAAATGTTAGCAGGGCATCAAACAGCGCACGATAGGTATTACACGCCCACTCTGGAGGAGTGAAGTTGTCCGTCAGTTGCCGCAGTTGGGCGAGGGCAACGCCAGCCCCGTCATGTTCAACAGTCATGCGAGTGATGGGATTAACCACCGTACCGCAGTGAAAACTAGGTAGGGTATTGCTTGCCTCCAACTGCCGAATGATGGGGAACAGGACTTGCTCTTCCTTCATTAAGTGAGCCGTTAATTCTGCCGACAGTGCCAGGAAAATATCTTTGATTTGGGCAAGACGAGGTTCTTTCTCACCGTGGACAGCAGCAACTTTCGTCACCATTTTCTCTAGTCGTGGTAGTTCTTCATGGAGGTAGGCATGGTGAATGCGCTCAATATGGTCTGCCAGTTCAGTTAGGGAGAGTTCTGCAAAATTGACCTCCGGAGTCGGTTCTGAGACTGCATAGTCTTCTAACTGGGCAAGGAAGTGTTGTGGATCAATCCCTCGTTGTCGACAGGCTTCGGCTAACGTCTTTTGACCGCCACAGCAATAGTCTACTCTGGCTTGTTCGAAGAGGCGAGATAGAGCCGGGTGATCCCGCACAATAGAGCCTACCGTGTGATCAAGCTGAAAGGTCGTCATTGATTTCAATCTCCAGTTTACAAAGGAGGATTCCAATTTTGCATTCTATTGATTCAAGACATCGCGTTTATGCTGAGGTGCGGCGGCGATCGCCGCGACTTCTGCTAATAAATCTTGAGAAACCCCCATTTCTTTCAAGGTTTCCATCAAATCTTCTGCAACTGCCTCAAAGTGTTCATTATTTAAGCCATGCTTTTCCACTAGCTCTTTATGGGCTTGGCGCATATAGCGACCGTCATATGTATCAGTACCACCCAAAGCGTAGGTCAGGAAAGCTTTCTGGTGGGCACGTTGCTTTACCATGTCTATATTGGTAAAGAAGTGCTTGATGCGGTCATCTTGCAAGATGCGGTTGTAGAATTTATCAACGACTACGTCAATAGCCTCTGTGCCACCAAGCTTTTCAAATAAAGTTGTCATTCGCTTTCCTTTTGCTCGCGATATGGTTGTCATTGTCAGGAACCGGACTGCGGTTCATCTCTACTCTGCCAAACCCGCAGCATCATTTCTATGAGCTACCTCATATTAGGGATGGATCAAGCATCCCAAACACCATTGCAATGTGGGCAAACACTAGAAATGCTGAAACGAAAATCGCATGAATCTGCAGTTTCTTCTCCGCTGCTGCATAGCGCACAATCAAACCCAGATCCAGCAATGCGATCGCCAGGAGTGGTACAACGCCTGCCAGATAAGCGCCCACTGCAATCACGTCAATGAGCGATCGCCATTCACCTGCCAAAGTAATTGGAATAACCGCTCTAAAAAGCAGATGCAGGAAAATAACCAGAAAGTAAACTCCTGCTAGAATCTTTTGTCCCAGCGGCATGTTCGGCATTTAAGGGCGCACCGATCGAAAAGATCAGCATAATGCCAAACCCCACATACATCCCTGCCAACATTGCCAGAATAAAGTAACGAGATGGGCTGGCATTGAGAATTTCAGCTTTTGACTTGGCGACTTCCGATATCTTGTCAATGGTTTCTTCCAACATGATTTGTTTCCTTGCGTTGGTATAACTGGTTTGTCAGGGCGTGGCACGTTACCAAGCCCTGACAGAAATCTATGAAGCGGCTTTTGCCTGAAGCGTTCAATGAGCCGCCACAGAAGGAGTTGTATTCGCTGGGCCTGCGTGATAAATATTGGGTTGAGGTTCGCCATCAACGAGGAGATACCCGACCAGTCCTTTTTCCAGCCGAGACAGTGAGTGATCAACGAGCATGAACCGCCCAGGGACATCCACTTTGAATTCCACCATCGTTGCGCCACCCGGAGGGACATTAGTCGTTTGCACGTTGGTCATGGGTGCAGACGTAAGGGATGCTTCCGGGTAAACGCGATCGAACACCTCACCAATCACGTGGAAGGCAGAGGTATAGTTCGGGCCACCCACACCAAAGAAGATGCGAACCGTTTCACCGACTTTGGCATGCAGGGGAGATTTTTCTGCCAGAGCTTTGGATGCCCCATTGAACACAAAGTAGGAGGGTTGTTCGTTCAATAGTTTATCAACGCTGAATTCTTGATTGCCGTGGTAGCCAGCGGGTTGAACGGTGTAGAGTTCACCTTGCATGACATAGAATTCGCGATCAACTTTGGATAAACCCCCTTCCGGTTCCACCAAAATCAGACCTTACATCCCGTTGGTGATGTGGTGTGCCACCATCGGTGTGGCACAGTGGTAAACGTACAGACCGGGATTAATTGGCTTGAAGGTAAACACTTTTTCATCGCCAGGGGAAGTCTGTGTCAATGCCGCACCACCACCCTGACCGGTGACGGCATGCAAGTCAACAGAGTGAATCATGCGGCTGTGGCGATTGTTCTTCATGCGCAGTTCGACTGTATCCCCCACGCGAACAAAAATCAGTTTGCCCTCACCAATATCAGTGCGGAGCGTGAAGGAAACATCAGGACGATAGGAGGCAGGTGCATTCTGTTGTCGCAGATTATCGGCTAACCGAATCGGAGCGTTTGTGGCAATCTGACTTGTAGCGGGTAGCTCAGCCGCTAATGCACTTTGTAGCGTTAGAAACGGCAATCGGCTGGAGCAGGGTGACAGCGTTAGAAAGAGGACTGCGATCGCGGTACTTAACCAGCGCCGTTGTTTTAAGAGTTTCATACAACGGACTCCTTTAGGAAGGCATTCTGGATGTTTGACAGATACACCTTCTCAAAGTGCGATCGCTGCGTTTATGAGATACCTCATAAAGCAACAGACATTTTTTTCATTTGCGAGAAAGTTAGTTGATCTAGTTTCCTCAGCCCTGAGATAGAGATACTTTCAGAGATTGCATAAGTGATGTAAAACCATGTTTAGTTTTATGTGAATTGAAGCTATATTTCGCTTTATGCTGACTGTCTATTTGCCTCGATCGGGCCGGATCTACAGCAAGATCCTATGAATTTATCCAGGCTGTTCTCGAACGATCGCCCTTGCCCCACCAATTATGAGGTAGCTCATAGTTGCGATCGCTGCCTTTTGAGATAGTGAAATTCAAGTGAGGGAGTGGCTGTTTTCCTCACAATTTCCTCAGAATTTGTAGCTACAGTCACAAATCAGGAATCAGTCTGGCATTTGCCGTTTTCTGGTCGTTAAAAAATAGCCTCATTCCAGCAATCGACCTGATGTGATTTTCTTTTTTGAATTACGAGAGTTTCGCGATGACAAGCCCATCTATCAGTATTAATGCACCTAAATCGGCGACTCGGCGACGAGGCATTAGCCTGCCTGCCTGGTTAGTCCTGATTTGTGTCATCATGTTCACTGTTTTATTAGGCGCAGGAGCCGCCATTTGGAAAAATGCCCCTCCTGTACCGGCAACCGTTGTGTCTTCACAGCAGGAAGTAATCATCACGCAGGCTGAAATTCAGGCTGGTCAGGAAATTTATCTTGCAAGAGGGGGACAGCACATTGGCAGCGTTTGGGGGCATGGTAGTTACCTGGCACCGGATTGGTCGGCTGATTTCTTGCATAAGTGGGGGTTAGCTACAGCCGGTATTTTGCAAAACGGCAATCCCAACTTTGCCCAAGCCGATCTCGAAGCCCTGCCCGTGGGCGATCGCGCCAGCTTAGAAGCCAGAGTTGCTGAGCAGTTTAAGACCAACCGCTTTGATCCGAAAACGCAAACGTTGACCCTGACGAACGCTCAATCTCAGGCATTGCCCAAAGTGTTTGCCGACTATCAAAGGCTGTTAACCAATGGTTCACGGGAATTTTCCATCCCCAGTGGTTGGTTTACAAACGATGAACAGATCCACGATGTCAGTGCGTTCTTTGCCTGGACTGCCTGGGCAGCTTCAGCGAATCGGTTTAATGCACCGTTCTCTTACACGGCAAACTTTCCCCATGATCCGCTCGTTGGCAACTATGCTCCTGGTCAATTTGTCATCTGGTCGATCGCCTCTGTCATTCTGTTAATTGCTGGTATCGGTGCATTCCTGTTCATCAATTTGAGAACCGAAGATGCTGAGGAAGTGCAGACCGTCACAGCCCGTCCTGCCGTGCGACTGGCGACTGCCAGCCAAAAGGTCACGACCCTCTTCTTTGGTGTGGCGATGGCATTGTTCCTGGTGCAAATTGGTATGGGGATGGTGACCGCCCACTATGCGGTTGAGGGGGATGGGTTCTACGGTGTGCCGCTCGATAAGTTCCTGCCTTACGCCGCTTCGCGCACCTGGCATTTGCAGTTAGCGGTATTCTGGATTGCCACCTGCTGGTTAGCGACAGGACTGTATTTTGCCCCTCGCTTTGGTAAGCAAGAGCCGAAAGGACAGGCGATCGGCAATGGTGTACTGCTGGGTGCGTTAACGGTTGTTGTCGTGGGTTCCATGATCGGTTCCTGGGCAGCCATTCAAGGAATTTTGGGAACTAAACTCAGCTTTTTCCTCGGACATCAAGGCTACGAATACGTTGAATTGGGTCGTCTGTGGCAAATCCTCTTAATTGGCGGTATGGTCTTCTGGCTATGGCTGATGTATCGCGCCCTCAAACCGGCCCTGAAGCAAGAAGGATCTAAGACCGGCCTCAATCACTTCTTCCTGTATTCTGCAATTACAATTCCCCTGTTTTATTCAGCCGGTTTAATGTACTCGAATCACACACCCATGAGTGTTGCCGAGTACTGGCGCTGGTGGGTAGTGCATCTTTGGGTGGAAGGTTTCTTTGAAGTGTTTGCAACCGTGGCGATCGCTTACCTGTGTAGTGAACTGGGATTCCTGAAGCGCGAAGCCGCCCTCAAAGCAACCTACCTGACGACGATTCTTTTTCTGGGCAGTGGCATTATCGGTACGTTACACCACCTCTACTTTGCAGGTACACCCGTTTTCATTACCGCAATGGGTTCAGTGGCCTCGGCCCTGGAAGTTGTACCTCTGACGCTGATTGGCTTTGAAGTGACAAAATCGCTGAAGCTGTCACAAAATGCGCAAGGGTTTTATCGGATGCCATTACGGTTTTTCATTGCCACCTGCGTCTGGAACTTGATTGGTGCCGGAGTATTTGGCTTCCTGATTAACCCGCCGATCGTTCTCTATTACTCCCAAGGGCTCAATACCACGCCGATTCACGCTCACTCTGCATTGTTTGGGGTGTATGGTTCACTGGCACTGGCACTGATGCTTTTTGCTCTGCGCGAAATTACCCCTGAGAAAGCCTGGAATGAAAAGCTACTGCGCTTCTCGTTCTGGCACATCAACGGTGGCTTGGCGGTGATGATGATCTTTGGGCTGATTCCCAATGGCTTCTACCAGCTCATTCAGTCCGTTAATCACGGTACCTGGTATGCTCGCAGTGCCGAAGTTATTCACTCTCACTTTATGGAATGGACAGTCTGGCTGCGCATTCCCGGTGATGTCATTTTCACAGTTGGTGCCCTGGCAATGATGGTGTTTGTAGTACAAGCAATTTGGGCCATCTTCCGTCAACCCACACAAAAGCAACCAGAGTTGTAGCCGTTCTAAATTGTTGGTGAACAGGGAAAGTTGTGAAAGTCTTTCCCTATCAGGAAAGTCCTTTCACAATCCAAGTAGGATCGCTATAGCTGTAGTCAAAGAAGTTGCAAACAGTTAGGTCGTTAATCACAAACCTCATAAAATTCCCTGTTGCGAGCCTCCCATAGACTGAGGGCATTGCAGCAGGGGATTTTCATCATTAGGCCATCAGCAGGACAATCCTAGGGCATCCCTCGGTGAAGCAACGCCGGGATGGGCATTTAGGGGAGAAACTTTAAGTTGCACCGTTGGCATTGGTTGATAAATTCTGCTTCACTGTTTGCCCAGATGTAACCGATACCACGGGCCGTTACTTCAAAGCTGGGGCTTGGACTGTATGTTGTCTTGGCAATATCTCGGCTTGCCTCATTGCCATCAGGATGGCATTTGTAATCTACCAGGCAGACAATGGCACGCTGTTTCATCAACTCCACTAATTGCTGATAGTTATCTGAGAAGCCGGATTCATCCACTTTATTAACAATCATATGTCTATGCTAAAAGAACTCCAATTCATTGAAGCACAGCACGCTAACCTGTTGTCAGATTACCTGAGTTAAGATTTGCCCACGATCGCCTGGGCTTGATTGAATGCAACTATCTAATTGATGGTCTGTAAGCATGATATGCGTGAGGGTAGGTGTTTGATTTAGCTGCGGAAAGCGAATCATCTATCTTAATGCAGATACGCAAATTGCGCGGAAACTCTTAAATTCATTAACGGTAGTATTTCTTGCATTGGTGCTACATTTCGTCCCCCAAGATGGATTGACATATCCTTCCTGGTTGTTGCGATCGCCCACGCTCGCCTTCAATTACTGCTACAGTTAACCGCTAATAATAAAAGGACAATACGCTCGTATGGTTACTATACCTGCTTCTCAACATTCCAATACCCAGTATGAAGTGACTGACGCTGCGGCAAAGGTTGCCTCTCTGGTAGCTACGCCCAGTCAGGAGACAGAGATTGATCTGGAGTTTCTGTATACACGTGCGATCGAGTTTCGTCAGGAAACCATCTATTTTATTGTGGTCGATCGCTTCTGTGATGGCGATCCCGCTAACAGTGAAGGCCCAAATCCAGAACTTTACGACCCCTCTGGGCAAGATTGGGGCAAGTACTGGGGTGGTGATCTCCAGGGGGTGATTGAAAAGCTGGATTATTTGAAGAATATGGGTGTGACAGCAATCTGGTTGACGCCTTTATTTGAACAAGTCGAAGATCTATTTGTGGGTCAGGCTGCAATTCATGGTTACTGGACGAAGGATTTTAAGCGTATCAATCCTCGTTTCCTGGGGCCCGATGAAAATCCCTCCCTCAACCAAACTCAGGAAAGCCGCAATACCACGTTTGACCGTTTGGTCGATGAACTACATCAGCGCAATATGAAACTCATTCTGGATATTGTCTGTAACCACAGTAACCCAGATTTCAGCGGTAAAAAGGGCGAGTTGTATGATGACGGTGTCAAAATTGCTGACTTTAATGATGACAAAGATCATTGGTATCACCATTACGGTGAAGTCACCGATTGGGAAGACGAATGGCAAGTCCAAAATTGTGAGTTGGCGGGCTTAGCTACCTTTAACGAAAATAATAATGCCTATCGGGAGTACATTAAATCAGCGATTAAACAGTGGTTAGATCGGGGGGTGGATGCTCTCCGGGTTGATACGGTCAAACATATGCCCATCTGGTTCTGGCAGGAGTTTACCGGTGATCTTTACCTGCATCGTCCCGATGTTTTCATCTTTGGTGAATGGATTTACAGTAGCCCGACGAGCGATCGCGCTGTTGAGTTTGCCAATGAGTCGGGCATGTCGATTCTTGACTTTGGTTTGTGTGTGGCGATTCGGGCAGCCTTGGCTCAGGGTGCAGAAGGTGGTTTCCACGAAATTCAAAACATCCTCAGCCTAGATTACCGCTACAAAAGTGCGACGGAATTGGTCACGTTTATTGACAACCATGATATGCCGCGCTTTCAGAGCCTCAATCCTGACCCGGCGATGCTCAAACTTGCGATCGCCTTGATTATGACTGTGCGGGGAATTCCCTGTATTTACTATGGTACGGAACAATATCTGCATAACGACACCCACGGTGGCGATGATCCCTACAATCGCCCCATGATGGAACAGTGGGACACTGATACAGAGGTATATCGCGCCATTCGGTTGTTGTCGGGGTTGCGTCGTCTTAATCCCGCCGTATCGATGGGTGGTCAATGGCAGAAATACATTACTCCTGATACCTACTGCTATACCCGTAAGTATCGAGACTCTGTGTGTTTTGTCGTCTTAAACCGGGGAGGAGCCGTTCAGTTCACTGACGTGACGACCGATCTACCGGATGGGGAACATACCTGTGTACTCACAAGACGTAAATTTGATATTGTCGAAGGCAAGATTCAAAGTCTTGACCTGGAGGAACGGGATGCGATCGTCCTCAGCCATGTGGGAGCGCGTGTCAAAGGCCAAACCATTGTACGGGCACAACTCAATGGGGTGCATACGCAGCCGGGAGAGTGGATTGTTGTGATTGGTGATTGTCCCGAACTGGGCAATTGGGATATTAGCAAGGGATATCCACTGGAATATATCAATGAAAGTACCTGGTTTGGCGAAATCCCCTTTAATGAGAGTGTCGGTAAGTTAATTAGTTACAAGTACGTCTTACTCCGGGAAGGCCAATCACCTCTGCGGGAAAATATTTTGCCCCGCCGTTGGGTAATTGCCGGTGAAGGTGCAGCAAAGTGGCGTGACCTGTGGGCTTCGGGACGCGAGTCATAACGTTCGTTACAAAAGATCTGGTTTGTTTACGCCGGAATGGCTATAAGTGTCAAATTTCACTGGAAATTCAATGACAAACTTTGTGCCTTTTCCAGGTGTAGAGTCACACCATAATCTGCCGCGATGTTTCTCGGTCACAATTTGGTAACTGATGGATAGTCCAAGCCCTGTACCTTTACCAACAGGTTTTGTGGTGAAGAAGGGATCAAACAGTCGAGCCTGGACGGACTCAGGGATACCTAAACCATTATCTGCAATGATAATTTGAACCTGATTGTCAGCTGTTACTTGAGTTGTAATCGAGATTATCCAAGGTTCTGTGGTGGAATGCTTGTCCTGACGTTGTTGGGCAGCTTCCTGTAAGGCATCGATCGCATTTGCCAGCAAGTTAATAAATACCTGGTTAAGTTGTCCGGCATAACATTCGATTAAGGGAAGCTGCCCATAATTTTTCACAACGGTAATTGCAGGAGATTCTGGTCGGGCTTTGAGACGGTGTTGCAAGATTAATAACGTGGTGTCAATCCCTTCATGGATATCAACTGCTTTAAACTCGGCTTCATCCAGACGGGAGAAGTTGCGTAATGATAAGACAATCTGCCGAATTCGGTCAGTACCAATTTTGAGTGATTGAAGCAGTTTGATGAGGTCTTCCTGGAGAAAATCAAATTCTATCGCGTCTAGTATTTCTAGCAGTGCTTGGGGTGGGTTGGGGTAATAGGATTGATAGGCTTGAATTACTTTCAGTAGATCATGTGTGTAACTATCAATATGAATAACGTTACCGTGAATAAAATTTATGGGATTGTTGATTTCGTGGGCAACTCCAGCAACCAGTTGTCCTAGACTCGACATTTTTTCAGTTTGTACGAGTTGTAGTTGCGATGTTTTCAGTTCTTTCAGTGCAGCTGATAGTTCTTCAGTTCGTTCAGTAACTCGTTGTTCTAATATTTCATTTGCTTTCTGTAGTTGTGCCTGGGATTGCTGTAGTTGCTCAAGTGCAACTGATAGTTCTTCAGTTCGTTCAGCGACTCGTTGTTCTAATATTTCATTAGATCGTTTTAGCTGTTTCTGTTCTGAAGATTGCATCTGCCATAGGAATACTATGAGTGTTGCGGATAACCCTACAATGACAGCCGCCAGGAGATTGAGTAATTTTAGGGGGGCCTCAACATCTTCACGGGGAATTACCAGTGCAATAGACCACTCCGCTTCTTTTAAGGGTACGTAGGCGACATATTTCCATGTTCCATTCAGTTTCACCAGTTGAATGCCTTGCTGTTTTTCAATCATTTGTTGGGCAATTCTGGCTAATGCCGGATCGGTCGCTTTGACCAGACTGAGTGCAGGCTTTTCAACCGTAGAGATCCACAATGGATTTGGATGAACAATGGCTTTGCCTTCTGAACTGAGAGCAAAAGCATAACTGTCTGGACTGAATTTAACCTGGTTAACGATTTGCGAAACACGATCAAGTTTGACGAAACTGTGAATTTCACCAATCGGATGCCCGCTTGTTTCTGCCTTTGCATAGATGGGGGCGGCGATCCCGATACTTGGAGTTTTCATGGCCCGGTTGATGAGCGGATCACTGACGTTCGTATAGCCTTGCATAGCTTTTTTGAAATACTGACGATCCGCAACGTTAGCTGGCTTGGTCCCCACTGCCTCCCGCCATCCATCAGGCTTACCAACAGCGATCGTCTGGGTTCCTTGAAAACGAGGGACTTCAGTTCTCAAGTATGGTTCGATCAGTTTCCACTTCATTGACCGCACAACATCGGTGCTGGCTAAGGTGTTGACATGAATTTTGAGACGACTGAGCCAAACGTCAATTTCTGTTGCGCCTCTTTGAGTTTCTAGGAACGCGTTTTTCTTGAGACTTTCTAATGCTAAATCATAGATTACGCGATAACTATAGTATGCTGAGCTACTCATTAAGAGTAGGACAGTAACAATAGTAAGACGAAACATGAAAGCCTTATTTTTCACAAGATTACCTGACGATTTTGAATCATGTACAGCATGCTTAGGCAAGTGAGGTGCGGTTTTTGGGAGGTAGTCAATGGTCGTTGGTCATTGGCTTGCTGTAACAAATAACCATTGACCAATGACTATTGACTGTTGACTATTGCCTAACTGTTATTAAGTAAACTAATAATGGTTTCAAACTCATTTTTGGAACCTAGAAGAAGATAACGACTCCAATCGTCAAGCTTTTATCTGGTAAAGTTATTGTAAGGGAGTAAAAACTTTCATAGCAAATTGAAATGGTGAATGTATAAATTTATTCCATCATCAGACTAAAAAAAGAATGTGACAATTTTGTGACAGCTTTTCGTGGCGATCGCTGTTTTGAGGTGATTGTTATACCGAGTTAAACAGACTACACGACATGCTAATCCTTTGTAAGGACAAGTCGCGATTCGCCCTTACCGGATTGCTATCATTACCAATTAAATTGCTCTGAAAATGGGCGATGCCCCGTTGAATCATTGACGAATGACGGATGACCAATGCCCCTTTTCATGCTTCAGGGTGCTGAAACAGCAGGGACGATTGGGATGATAACTTTTCAAACAACCCGCATAGCGATCACTGCTTCGGGGCAGGTCTACGTCATGACAACCGAATGATTTCCCCAATTTTTGCTTTCCCACGATGCCTGAGATTATGCTTGGCACTGTCAATTTGATGTTTTTGATGGTGCGCTTCAATCTCCTCTTGACGATTTTCCAGAGCTTTCGAAATGGCATGTTGGCTGGAGATGCCCTCAAAGCCTTTCAGGGAATTGATTGAGATCGCCCATTTTTGGTCATGGGTGCGTGCCTGGTCATTGTGGCGCATGATGGCAGAGATTGCCTGATTAATGAGTGTTTCATTAGTGCCACGGGGACGGTACTTGCGTTCCATTTGCCCAGACTGGGCAACGACTGGTTGGGAGGCCATCTCCTGCCGCCGTCTGACGGCTTCCCTGCCAGGGGCTTGACGGTCGACCATTGGGGCGATCGCGCCGGTAGACCGTGGGACTGTTAACGCCTGTGCTTGCAATTGCACCAGTTGGGCGATCGCGTCTACCAACGAGTCAATTTTGGTTTCTAGAGTGGGTGCTGCTGATGTATCGGGGGTACTAACCTCATCTGGCTCAGGCTCACCGGGTGCAGGCTCATCGGGTGCAGGCTTATCGGGTGCAGACTCATCGGATTGAGATGCCACTGATAAAAGGCCAACGTCAGCGGGTTGGCTAGTGGTGGTATCCGTTGGAGTTAGCTCAACCTCGCTAGATGGGGTGGTTTCAACCTCAGCGGGTTTTTCGGTGGCTGCTGTCTGTTCCCTATCGTTGGTGTCAACAACGGGTGTAGTCCTTAACTGTTCCTTGGCCCAGTGCAGCAAATGGCTCATTCGTTCAGGTTGTGTACCTTCCTGATCAAATCCTAACCGTTCAAATAACTCTTGTAGGAGTGCCTTATCCTCTTGCCAAACCCGCACTCCGGCGATCCGTTTTTTCACCCTGGGTGCCACTGCTTGCGGGGTTGTTTCTGCCTGGGCGAACATGGTTAGTGGCTTCACGCCACCATGTCCTAACTTAATGCCTTTACGTTTGCCTTGGTGCTGCGCGATGACCCGATCAGCAATTTCATAATCTGCATAATGCCGACTTGCGGCTAGTTTCCGCCGCAACTGGGGATTGGCTTCATCTAAAATCGCAAAATGTCCCTGAATAGCGGCTTTAAACTCTGTGTCGTTTACCGTTGGTGGGCAATACCAGAATGTGGCGATCGTTGCATAAACGGCCCGAAACAGGTGGGTGTACAAATTATCTTTACCCTCCCGCAGGGGCACTAACCCGGTAAAGTGTTTGTCACAGGCCCGAATTACCGCCTGTCCGTACTTCCGATTGACGACTTCCGCACTCAATTCAGTCGCGTCTGGTAATTCCGATCGCACCTTTGCCAATGCTTTCAAGACGCGATCGGCCGTCGTCAGTGTGGGAATTTCAAAGCAGAGTTCCTGCACCTCCCCCCGACGCTTAAGTGCGCCTGTAAATGATACGGACCACTGGGAAGCTTTGGCAAACCGGGCGGTGGACAACAATTCACTTGACCGTCGACCAGTTAGTACCGCTAACCCGGCACAGATATCAGACCATTCAGGCGACCCTAAAAGTTCGACTGCCTTTCCCACAATGAGATCGGGATTATCGATGAATTGAATGGCTTCATTCCGGGCAGCCGTACTATCTTGTTTGGCGTTATTCAGTTCGACGTATTCTGCTGTGGAGAACTTGATCCAATCCAAGCTAAAGTGATCTGCCCCTAACTGTTGCTTAATCGCGACCCGTACCTGATCCATCAGCGATTGTTGCTGATTCAACTTTTTGGCTCCGCGTTCAGCCCACCCTGAACGCATTTCGGCACAGAGCTTTTCAGCTTTCCGGTGGCCCGCTGCTGTATTTCGTAACTGCGCCAATGCTGGCAGCCAGCGATCGTGTAAGTCCTTATCCAACCAACTGCGCTTACCCATGCCCAACCTGTCCAATTCATAACCCGTATCTATTTAACTATACGCAATCTAAATCCGTGCGCTGCAAGATTTAATTTGTGTATAGAAAGATTGGTCGTGTAGATGGCGCGATCGCGGGTGGCAAAGATGGCTGAGCGATCGTTCAGGTTCAGCGCTGGGTGGTCAAGATTATGGGTGACGTGGTTACCAAAACAGGGGCATAACCCAGATGGTACGGTTTGTGGTCATAGGCGGTTGATGTTGGTTGAGCAGTTCACTATCCTCTGCTGGCTGGCTGGCATCACTCGTGTGGGTTGTAGCGGGGTTGCCATCGGCTTGAGTCAACCAGGATAGTGCCACTGCATCGGCAGTATCTTCTTGATCTGCGGCTACATACCGGGGGGATTCATCGGCGGTTGGGGGTAAATCCACCATGTCAGCGTGTGTTTGGAGTGCTGCTTGCAGTTTTTGGCTAATCGCAGCGAGCTTGTCGCGGACATCGATACTGTCTGCGACAAATAACACGAAATCGGGGTTGAGTTCATGTCGATCATCCATCATCTAATGACCGTAACCCTTCAAGCGAACACTGGACTACTCTCAGCCAAACACTGATCGTATTTTTTAATACTGTTATGTTGAGGATTGTTAAGACTCTATCACAAAGCAGGGAAAAGAACGGAAGTAGCTCTATCCTAAGGCCGATCTTGGTATGTGATATCGATCACTTTTGTCTGCATTGCTCAGGTGGCGCTTTCTCTGTATACAGGACTAATTGGTTAATGCTGCCGCTCCTCTTGGATGAGTGTACGTTGGAAGAGCTGGTGATTCTTAAACCAGTGCCAGGTGCGGCTGCGGTGGTTGTTGCAAGGGCTGATTTGAATCATTTCATAGAGGTAGAAGTCGGGAATGGTTTTGTAGGTAAACCAGAGGATCAGCGTGGCATCGTCCACTTCCCAGGCGTGTCCTTGAATGCGTTCGGTATTAAACCACAGCTTTTTGTCGCGATAAATGCCAGGAAATTGATGCTCTTCCTGCTTACCGTTGGCCCAGGTATAACGGTTAATTTGGTAATAATCAAACTCACCCTCCTGGGGAAATTGGCAGGATAGGTGGGCTTGATGTTGGTCGAGTATATTGGCTGCAGGATCGACCAGGGTATAGGTACCAAACCATTCCCCGGCATGACGGGCGAGAACGGGCATTTCGGTGCGAATGTTAGACATGGCAGTGATTAAGTTAAAGGATTCGATGCGTTACGGTTACGCCTAACACATCCTACGGTTCATTAGGGTTATCCACTTAGCAAGATTGAATCGATCAATTATTCACAGGGGAACCACCAGGGATCGACGATCGCCCCTGTCTTAATCAGGTAGGCTTGCTTGCGCATAAACCGCTTCAAGGCCGCTGGCCCCATGCGAGATCCGCCCATACCGGACAACTTAAAGGCATGCTTTTCACCTTCATGAATGATGGCAGTGAGGGCGGCGTCGTTGATGCTGATGGCTCCGGCGTTCATCTGTTCCGCGATCGCGATCGCCTCTGGTTCGGAACTCGCAAAGACAGCCGCACTCAGACCATACATACTGTCATTGGCTAACGCAATGGCTTCCGTAACGGTAGAAAATGACATCACTGGCATGATGGGGGCAAAGGTTTCTGCCGTCATGATCTTCATAGAGTGATTGACATGGGTGAGAACCGTTGGCCGACACCATAAACCGCCACCTAATTGTTCGACCTGGCCACCACAGCGGGCGATCGCGCCCCTGGCAATGGCATCCTGTAAATGATCGGCAATGATGGCTGCCTGCCGTTCAGCAATGATGGGGCCAATCTGGCCATCGGCCACAGTGGGATAGGCTAGTTGCAGTGCCTGGGCTTTGGTTACTAGTTGGTCGACAAACGGTTCCATGATGGAGTCTGCCACGTAAATGCGCTCAATCGACAAACAGGATTGCCCGGTGTTGACGACCGCACCCCATAAGATCGCAGAGGTCGCTAAATCTAAATCCGCTGATTCTAAAACGATCGCAGGATCTTTGCCGCCCAATTCTAAAAATGCTGGAATAAATTGTTGTGCTGCTGTCACCGCAACTTGGCGACCAGTGGCCACACTGCCGGTAAAGCAAATTAAGTCTACTTGCGTAATTAAATGAGCCCCTGTTTCGCCCGCTCCGGCAACGTAAGTTAGCACTGCCTCAAGTTGGGGAACCTGGGCGATCGTTTGCATGAATGGCTGCATGAACCGGGGAGCAACTTCGCTGGGTTTTACCACAACGGCACAGCCTGCCAAGAGGGCGGGAATGGTGTCGATGGTTGACAGCAAAAGGGGAAAGTTCCAGGGGCTAATGACGCCTACCAGGGGATAGGGGACAGCGCTTTGCTGGAGACGGATAAAGGGAATGGCCGTATTTCGTACTTCTTCTTTTAAGAGATCGGGAGCCAGGCGACACCAGCGATCGAGACTGCCCAGAAAGGAATCTACTTCTAATACTGAGACAGACAGGCGACCTGTGTCTGTGACTAATGCCTGAATGAGTTCATCTCGCTGGGACTGAACCGCCTGTTTCCACTGTTGTAAGGCCGCAATCCGGGTTTCCAGGCCTCCCTGGTGCCAGTTAACCTGGGCGTTGCGTAAGTGCTGACACTGTTCGGCCAGAGCATCAGAGCTGGGTGGCGTAATCCAGTAATCGACTATGCCGGTGCGGGGATTGCGAACCGCGATCGCAGTATTCATAACACTAAATGACATCTGACTGGGCTAATTGCGCGATCGTTTGCTGTTGGGTTTGCATGAAGTGTTGGCGATCGACGTTGCCGTTGAGCATGGTATTTGCCGGGTAAAACTGGGCTTGGCGGTAGCTCTCGGCATATAGTTCAAAGCGCTGGCGCGACAGCAAATTGGTTAGACCGGGACGCCGCCGGTAGCGGCGCAGGGCTGCCAGGTCAATTTCGGCAAAGGCGGCCATACTTTCCCCGGTGGCAGTTTCGGCCAGGACTAGGCCCCGATGATCAATGATCTTGGAACCACCATCGGCAGACGCGATCGGGATAGGGATGTGGGCAATACCGGCAGTGTTGGCCGACACGACGTAGGCCATATTCTCGACAGCACGGCTGATTTTGGCGACATCTTTGGGCGATCGCTCCTTCCCATACACCTCCGATGTCGAGTGGAGAAATACCTCTGCACCGCGCATCATCAGACATCGTGCTACTTCAGGAAACAGGATTTCGTCCGAGGCAAGTGCGGCCAGGTTACCAATTTCGGTTTTGGCGACGGGAAACACCCCCTCCAGGCCGTAATGCTCCAGGTATTGATCCCACACGTCATGGGGAGTTGGGGCAAACATGGAGTTCAATCGGCGGTAACGCAGGACGACATTACCACTGGGATCAATCACAAAACAAGTTTGAAAGTACAGGTTGGGGAAGTGTGGATCCAGTTCGTAGGCATTTCCGGCAAGGAAGATCCGATACGTTTGGGCGACCTGTCCGAGGGCTTCATATTCGCTACCGGCCATTTCTAAACAGGCTTTGTCTGCCCAGACCTCGAACGGTTCACCCAGGGGAAAGCCAGTGAGGAAGTATTCGGGGAGAACGATCAAACGACAGTCAGACCCGATAAAGGCAATACTGGCAGCAATTTGGGTACGGATGCGGGCGATCGCTTGTTGCATGAAGGTGCGGGCTTCCTGGCGATCAGTTGCCTGATTGATGGCATGGCACGTCACCTGCAGTGCCAGCGCCCGGTAGGTATCGGTCGTAGTGGTTTGTTCCATGTTATGGCCTATGCTCCTAATGCTTTATCCCATTCCAACTGGTGACTGAGGCCATACTTAATAAAGTCTTCGACTGCGGCTTTGTCATTTTTACCAAACACACCCAGGCTGTAAGGATTTTCTTGCAGCCGTTGTTCGACAAGTTCCCGTTCCATGCGGATGACGTCTTCCCTGGGCTGATCCGTCTTAAAGAAATCCACTACCAGAACGGTGCGTTCATGTTCTGTGTAGTTGTGGGGACAGTGGGGATAGCTGTGGTCTAACACAAGAAATTCACCTTCATGCCAGTAAAGCTTGTCATGGCAGATTTTCATGGCTATATCTCCCGCTGGCACAATCAACCCTAAATAGCCCCGGTTCATGTGGGGGTTATAGTTCACATGTAATTTGACATCTAATCCCGGATGGAATGTCCCAAAATAGACGTTTCTGAGGATGTGGTCATTGGCTGAGTTGGTCGCTGCGATCGCCGCCGCTAATTTGGGAAAGTACTTTTCTCTGAGTGCGAGTGCTGTTTCTGATACATTTGGCGATGCATATTGGGGATATTGAATCCGATGGGTTTGGATGTAGTTTTCGATTAATTGGCCCTGAAACAAGATACCAAAGGCAGTGTATTTAGCATTGCCTTTAACTTTTACAGTTTTGCTTTTAGGCCCCATCACATCGAGGGTAAATTGCCGTTCCGCTTCTGAGGCGTTGTGCTGAAAGTAAATAAATTCATCTCGAATGGTCTGCCAGTTCGCTTGCAGCGTGTTCAGGAAAGGAAACTGCTGGGGGTCTAAATGGTACTCATTAAACGGTTCCATAATCTTTTCTCCTGAATCTGCTGGAATTCAACCCGGTATAATTCATTCTAAAAGTTTTATCTTAGGGGCTGTTTTATCAACCCCCTTCTGGCAAGAGATACTGTGGCTGAAACTCCCATACTGGATAGACTGATTAAAAATGTGCGGGTAGTGCGTCCGCAGCAAACCACTGTCGATCGCCTGGATGTGGGGATTAAGGATGGTAAATTCAGCCAGATTGCACCTGATATTAACCCCGATCAGGCCAAAGAGGTCATCGATGGGCAAAACCTGCTCGGCTTTCCGGGTGTGGTCGATGCCCACATGCACATTGGCATTTATCAACCGTTGGAGCAGGATGCGATCGCCGAAAGCAAAGCGGCGGCAATGGGTGGTGTCACCACCAGTCTGAACTATATCCGCACCGGGCAGTATTACCTGAATAAAGGTGGCTCTTACAAAGAGTTTTTTCCGGAGGTACTGGCATTATCGGTCGGTAACTTCTTCGTTGATTATGGCTATCACATCGCGCCGATCGCCCCGCAGCATATTGACGAGATGCAATGGTTGTTTGAGGAACACGGCATTGCCTCGTTCAAGATCTTTATGTTCTACGGTGGCTATGGGTTGCATGGCCTGTCAAATCAACAGAATCTTTTCTTGATGATTAATGAGGGCGATCGCTATGATTTTGCCCACTTTGAGTTCATCATGCGGGGGCTGTCTCGCCTGCGCGAACGCTATCCTGACCGGCAAGACTCGATCAGTCTCAGTCTGCACTGTGAAGTGGCCGATATTCTCAATGCCTACACGAAAATCGTGCAGCAAGACACATCTCTGACCGGTCTCAGTGCCTACAGTCGGGCTCGTCCGCCCCACTCGGAGGGGTTGGCTATTTGTATTGCATCCTATCTGGCCCATGAGACGAACTGTGGCAACATTAATTTGCTCCATCTCAGTTCCCGGAAGGCGATCGAGGCGGCATTGATGATGCAGGCGACCTTTCCCCAGATCAATTTCAAGCGTGAAGTCACCGTGGGTCATCTCCTGCTGGATGTGGATACGCCGACGGGTAAATGGGCTAAGGTCAATCCACCCATTCGCCCACGGGCCGATGTGGAGTATTTATGGAATGCTGTTTTGCAGGATCAGATCGACTGGATTGTGAGTGATCACGCCTGTTGTGCCGCTGAACAAAAAGCCAGTCTCAACGATCCAGAGAATATCTGGTTGGCGAAATCGGGCTTTGGTGGCACAGAATATTTGCTCTCAGGCGTGGTGAGCGAAGGGAGTAAACGGGGGATGTCTTACAATCACGTGGCGCGGTTGCTGAGCTGGAACCCGGCGCAACGGTTTGGTCTGCCGCAGAAGGGCGATATTGCAGTTGGCTATGATGCTGACCTGGTGTTGCTTGACCCGCAGGAAACGTTTGTTGTGCGGGCGGCGGAGTCACTCTCGCAACAGGGTTACACGCCCTTTGAAGGGATGGAACTGACGGGACGGGTCAAGCAAACCTTTCTCCGGGGCAATTTGATCTACGATCGCGGCCAGGTCATCGGTTCACCCCAGGGACAGTATGTGCGGCGATCGCTGGGAACGCCAAAATGAATACCATGCGGAAACTTCATGCGATTGATCATGGCTTGGTACGTTTGAACTGAAACAGGTCTTGCGATAGACGGCAGGGCCGATCGCGCTGACTATAACAGAGGAAAGCCCGAAATCAGAACGTGGAGTAGTCTGCATGCAGGTCGAAGAATTGCGGAAAAGCGAAATGATGGCCCATTTGCTCGATGCCCTTGATCGTGGTGAAGGTATTGGGCACTACGGTCGGCTAACCTTTGCCATGATTGCCCGTCACTTTCTCAGCGACGATGAACTCATGGCATATTTGCAAAAAGATCCGGATCTGAGTGAAGCTGAAGCAAAAGCTCTGGTATTGCAGGTACAGGGTAAGGACTATAACCCGCCCCGGCGCGATCGCATCCTGGCATGGCAGCAACAACAGGACTTCCCCATTTGTCCCAATGCCGATGATCCGGATGCCTGTAATGTCTACCGCGACTTAAAATTTCCCGACCATGTGTATGAACACATTTCTGAGTACTACGAACACAAAGCTGAGATGAGTGCTTAAGGGGTACTGGTCATTGGTCATTTGAGAAGACTAATGACCAATGACCGATGACAGCCTGCTCCAGCTTTTTCACCCAAGCGATAGATGATTGATAATAGGGAGTAGCCATTACCCGAACAGCCCATGCGTGTCAAACTGCCTCCGATCGCCTATGCGCTTTTGATCGCTCACATTGTTTTCTTCGCGATCGTCGGTGGATATGCCATCTATTCGACCAATCACCTTTAGGAATGGAAATTAAATTAAGTTCGATATTGGGTAGGGGCGGGTTTTGCCGTTAAATCCATTACCGCATGCAGAGAGGTCTGCTAAGCCCGCCCCTACAGTTTGGGCATTGATTAAATCCCCTATCCATAGTAGTTGGCTGAATTATTGCTGGTCGTCCAGCCGCAACGATTACCCCTCGGATAAGTTCTGTACCTGGCGCGGGTGTGCCATGCCACCAAAGAGCGTTAACCAAATGCCAACAACGACCCAGTGCAGGAGGGTAATCAGCAATAACGAGCCAGTGAGCCAGTAAGTCAGGGTACAGGCAATACCCAGTAATGCGGTCAGCATCAGTAAGATGGGGTTTAACAACGCGCGATCGCCCGGTTGTGTAACTCTGAGCGCCAGCAAGACATGGTAGGCCATAAATAGCGCGAGACTCGCGATCGCCCAAATAATCCACATTTGGCCGGTGACACCCGCTCTGGGGTAGGGTAGCAACAATACCCGGAACACCCATTCCTCCAGGAGGGCAGGCAGGAAAAACACCCGGCCTGCGAGCAGAAAGTACTCTTGCTTGGTAGCTAGCCAGGGTTTGACCTGTAACACACCCTGGAAAAGGTCAATCAAGGCGGCGAGGGCACCATACCCCAGCAAAATGCCCAGACTGATGCTCCATTCCCAGAAATTTGGTAACTTGAGTGCGCCCAGCGTCCGGGTAAACAGGACTGACACGATGGGAATATTGGTGCCGGGAAGTGTCCACCGAGCGAAGGCTTGCGTCGGTGCGATCGGTTGAATATGGGGATTGTGCCCACCCACTTGATTGGTTTGCAACAGCCAGAGCGTGGCCCCGTGACGCAAAAACAGAATACTCAGTTCATCCTGGGCCTGCCGTGGCAGGATGGTGCGCCAACTGGTGACCGCCGCCAAAATATTTTCTGGCAGATCGGCGTCGGTACGGGTAAAGTTGGCTGATTGAATTTGTGTACCCGAGAGAGCATTGGCATTGGATTTCCAATCGGCGCGAACGATGCCAAACGGCATTAACTGGGTTTCCAGATCATTACCCAACGCCACTAACCGCTCGAACCGCTGGATAGTTGGATCAGTGGGATGGGATGCCCACCAGCTTTGAATGGCCGGACTACCTTCAACCATGTCCCGAATCCGTTGAATGGTGGCAAATAGTGCCTGGTTCGAGTCCTGCACACAGGAGGTTGCTGGCGTGACATTGGCGGCTCCGGTGCCATCTCCCGTGCGATAACGGGCATTAATTAGACTGAGTTGGTGGTTGAACTCGGTTAAAGGAGACAGGTGCGTCCCACCAAAATCGTAGTCCTGGGCGATCGCATCCAGTTTCACAATCACATCGGTAACCGGGCGCGTCCCTAACCAACCCCGTTGCAGGTTACCCATGTAATTAGTCCAGCTATTGTTGCCGGAGATGACCCCTTCAATATTGGTGGCATACACCTGTTGATACCGCAGGTCAAACTGCAGTTCCCTGGTAAACGGGTCACGGACTACTGTTGCTAACCCATAGGAAAAGTGCCCCGTGACCGTTCCCATTGCTGCTGGTTCGCCCCGTTGACCACCACGCCCCCCAAACAAATGCATGACCAGTGCCCGATCGCCCTCCTGCCAGTTTGCGATCGCCGCCGCCTCATTGGGGGCCGTTTTATCAATTAAGACGGTGTGGGTAGTACCTTGTTGTTGTTCCGTATCGCTCCAGTTTTGGTAGTTGATATAGTCCAATCCCTGACCGGCTCCCAAAACGATCTGGTTGGGGTGCAGTTGAAAGAGCGATCGGGGCTTAATTGCCTGCACCGTAAACAGGCCGTCTTGATCCTGGGCACCGTAGAGATACCAGCCTGCTCCTCCCGCTGGCGACTTGTCTAAATCCCGTGGCGTGGAGGCATACACCCCAAAACCATCCATTGGTTGTTGGGGGATGCGGATGGTTTCCTGCTTACCATCAAACTTGCCCGTAGCCGGGTTGTAATGCTGTACCCGCCAGAGTTCACTGGGACAGGGCCGACTTCCCGGACAGGCTTTCGGGATGAATTGCGGTTTAACAGTCCTGACCGTACCCAACAACTTGACCAGGGTGTAGTAACGCCCCGTCTCTAAGAGTGGTTCCGTATCAATCTGCAATACGGTTTGATCGCCCTGGCGGGTGCGGGTAGCCTGCGCTAACGTGACCGTGACATCATCATTAGGTCTGGCACCGGCAATCGCCTGCAATGGCCCCACCTGCGATCGACCATGCAACCGGACTGGGTACAGATTGCCCGTTGTCCGGCGATGCTCCTCCACTTCCGGGGTGAAGTGGACATCTCGCGTCACAGCGGCCACATATCGCTGTACATCTGGCTGATCGCTCCACGTCAACTTGACCCGTTTCCCAATTAGATCGTTTGCCTCCGCCGGAGCATGATAGACCTCCAACCAGACCCAATCAGTACCCTGTTGTGCCGTAACTGCTGGCAAAATCAACCGACCCACCCAATTCCCCACAGGCCGGTAGAGATCCGCTGGGAGGGTTTGTTTGAGCGGGTAATAGCTGACCTGATTGAAAGGAGCCCGACCCGTCACCGCATAGTGCGACTCCCAGGTGGCACCAAGCGGCCCAGACGACAGCACCGTTGCGATGAGCGTGAGCAGCAGGAGTAGCAGGAACCGTGTCCAACCCGACCTGTAGAACTGGATTAACGCTGGCTGAAACTGCGATCGCGCCATACGAGCTGCTGCCTTCCCTCAACATCCGTTTGTGTGCGTACTGCATCCTTGAGTACCGCACACAATGATTCTGCCAGATGTTGGCTGGTCGGGTATTTTACTTTACCGGCCTTTGCCAGGATTGGCCCGCCGGACAACCGCATCCACCGTGACCGCCAGCAAGAGGACAGCACCCTGCACGATCGCCTTAACGCTTTGATCCTGGTTCAACAAATCCAATCCATTGTCCAGGCTCCCAATAATCAAAGCCCCCAGGACGACGGCCCAGACAGAACCCCGGCCCCCAAATAAGCTCACACCACCAATGACAGCGGCGGCGATCGCGTTCAGCAATAAGGTCGAACTGATCTGGGTTGCTACTGCCGTACTGCGGGAAGTCAGCATAATACCAGCGAGGGCAGCCAGGGTCGATGCCAGGGCAAACACGGCCAGTTTCATCCCCACCACATTAATGCCGGCACGACGGGCAGCTTCGGCGTTCCCGCCAACCGCATAGAGATGGCGACCAAAGGGCGTCTTTTTCAGAATCAGCCAGAATACGACAATGACACCGAGGGAAATCAAAACGGCCTGGGGAACTCCCTGATAGGACTGGAACAAAAAGACCGCCACCAGGGTAATCACCAGCGCCAGACCGATCTGGATCGCCAGTTGCGCGGGGGATTTGGTCGGTAAGCCGGTTTGCGATCGCCGTCGCTGTTCAAACCAGATACCCAACCCGTACAACCCTACCAGCACCAGCGGAATGCCCCAACCAAGTACCGGATCGAGATAGGTCGGAGCCAGGGAGCGAATGGTTGGATCCCGAACGACCAACGTGGTTTGCCGTCCGAGCACGAGTAATAGCAAGCCCCCATAACCGATCGACCCGGCCAGGGTCACAATAAACGAAGGCACCCGCAATACGGCAATAAAAAAGCCGTTGATCAACCCAATGATGGTGCCGGTTAGTAGCCCTGCCATGATGGCCAGCCAGGGGTTCCAATTCTGGTAGACCGACAGGACTGCCATGATGGCGGCAGACGTTTGGGCTACGGCAGCTAAACTCAAGTCAATTTCGCCCAGCAGTAAGACCAGTACAGCGGCAGTACTCAGAATACTGATAACAACAATCTGCTGCGTTAAGTTGGAGAGGTTACGGGCTTGCAGAAAAACCCCTGTGGTCGTGATCTGAAAATAGATCGTAATCACGATCAGTGTTAGCAATACGGGAATAAATCCCAGATCCCCCCGCATGAGCGACTGCAAGCTAAATTTGGGGCGTGGGGCAGGAATTTCGTCAATGCCACTATGGGCAGGTTGTGCAGCGAACGTAGTTGGGTTCCCCTGTTGGGAGACACCGCGATTCGGATCATTCATGGCTCAACGCTGGTTTCTGGTTTAGATACATCCCGGTACTCTGCGCCGGTGATTGCGGCAACGATCCGTTCGGGGGTGGTGTGACGAATTTCAAAGGTGGCGGCTCGTTGCCCCAACCGCATGACAATGACGCGATCGGCCACTTCAAACACATCATGCAGGTTATGGGAAATGACCACGACTGCCAGTCCTTGCTCTTCCAATCGCTGGATCAGATTTAACACCTGGCGGGTTTGGGCCACACCCAGAGCAGCTGTTGGTTCGTCCAACAGGACGACCTTCGGTTGTCGCAGGATGGTTTTAGCAACGGCAATACACTGGCGTTGTCCACCGGATAGGGTGGCAACGGGCGATCGCAGGGAGGGAATTTTGACATCCAGCGTCTTCAATACCTCGCTGGTGCGCCGTTCCATTTCGGTTTCGTCCAGCACCTTTAGCACACCGGGAATTACATCCCGGTATGCTTCCCGCCCGAGCCACAAATTCGCCACCACATCCAGGTTGTCGCACAGGGCCAGGTCTTGATAGACCGTTTCGATACCCAGGCGGGTGGAATCCTGGGGACTGGCGATCGTCACAGGCTGACCGTCAATCAAAATCTCACCCTCATCCGGGATATAGGCTCCCGACATTGTTTTAATCAGGGTTGATTTGCCGGCCCCGTTATCTCCTACCAACCCGACGACTTCACCGGCATAAACTTCAAAATCCACATCTTTTAAGGCCCGTACACCCCCAAAGGATTTATTGATACCGCGCAATTGCAGACGGGGAATCTCTGGCCCAACCATTCCTTCCTGGGCGGCAACGGAAACTGAACCTTCTGTCATGGCAATCTTTCCTGTTGTTGTGTTGCCTATTGGTTACTGGCAAACTGCCGATTTCTCCGCCGTTCCCTGGCAGACCTGCTCTTTGTTCACAAACCCGTCGGCAATCACGGTTTGTTCCACATTGTTTTTGTCCACGGCAATGGGTGTGAGTAAAACGGACGCAACTTTGCCACCCCCTTTGAGGTCAGTTTGGCCATTGACCAGGGAACCCGGATCCGTTCCATTACTCAAGGCGGCGACGAGTTGGGCGGTTGCCTGAGCTTCTTTGGCGATCGGTTTATAGACGGTCATGACCTGATCGCCTGCCAGAATATTTTGAATACCGGTTGGCGTTGCATCCTGCCCGGTCACGGGAACTTTGCCGTTCAACTTTTGGGTACGGAGGGCAGCAATGACAGCATTTGCCAGGGTATCGTTCGCGGCATAGACCATTTGCACATCATTTCCCTCTTTGGTTAACGCACCTTCCATTAAGTTTTGAGCGCGGGTCGGATCCCAGTTGGGGGTGTACTGGTCAAACACCAGATCAACATTCTTTTGATCAATTAATGGTTGCAGTTTGTTCATGGCCCCCTGCCGGAATAGCAGAGCATTATTGTCGGTCTGTGCC
>CAZGDE010000026.1:0-30684 GCA_964524315.1 uncultured bacterium | reverse complement strand
GTTGGAGCCTCATTGACATTGGTGACGGTAAGGCTGAAGGTTCGAGTGCGACTGAGACCACCACTATCGGTGGCTGTGATATTGAGATTGAGTGTGGGCGTAATTTCGTAATCGAGGCTAATGCCATCGCGCAATTTCAGTTGGCCATTGACAATCTCAAATCGATTGTCAACGACGGCCAATGTGGAACTGTCATTCGCATCGGGATCACTCGTACTCAAAGTGCCAATGATTGCCCCTACGGTATTTTCGACAACAGTAGTGTTGGTGAGGAAAATGTCCGTTGGCATTTCATTAGCATTAGTGACTGTCAGACTGAAAACCTGGGTTGTGCTAAGGCCACCACTATCAATTGCCGTGATATTGAGATTGAGATTGGGAGTAGTTTCGTAATCAAGGTTAATGCCATCGCGCAATTTCAGTTGGCCATTGACAATCTCAAACCGATTATCATCCACACTAAACGTGAAACTGTCATTGGCATCCGGATCACTCGCGCTTAAGGTGCCAATGATTGCTCCAGTGAAATTTTCGGCAACGGTTGTGTTGGTTAGTGAGATCGCCGTTGGAGCCTCATTTACATTGGCGACTGAGATTGTAAATGCTTGTTCGTAGACAGCATTGTTTGCATCGGTTGTGCGTACTCGAATGCTGTAAGTTGGCCGCAACTCGAAGTTGGGAACAGTGTTAATCTGCAGGACGTTGCCAGTGATGGTAAAGAGATTATTGTGGGTATCACCATCACCCGTAGCAAAACTGTAGGTGAAACTGGTGCCGTCGGGATCGACAGTGTTGAATGTGCCAATGAGCGTGCCAGCAGGAGCATTCTCAGGCACAGTGGTGGAAGTGAGCGATAAACCAGCAGGGGGCGCATTCTGTACCTCAAAAGCACCAATATCAACCGCACCAACGATGCGACTAAAGCTTGTTCCGCGCTGATCAGTGGTTACATCATTGGGAACTGCACTCGTGTTACCTGCGTTGATCGCGGCACTACCCGATAGCAGGGCGTGGGTCAGGGTTGGCCCACCATTATTTGCCAGCGTGGGATTAAGCCCAACCTGAGCGAAGGTACCCGTCAGGTTGGAACTTGAGTTGTTTGGCGTAAACCCAGAGACATTATTTGTGCCGGTGGCGGAGTTACCAGCAATCAGGTTATTGCTCGCCAGACTAATGATGCCGTAATTATCAAATCCAAGCAGAGTGTTGCCGGCAATGGTGTTGTTGAGCAGGTTAGTAATAGTGCCATAGTTACTGATGCCACTCATCTGGTTGCCACTGACCGTGTTGTTGATCAGGGTGCTAATCGATGTGCTATTAGAAATGCCATCAAACCCATTGCCGCTAATCGTGTTGCTACTAATGTTCGTGATCGCGAAAGGTGAAGCCGAAGAATTGACAATACCGTAGCGCCCATTGTCTCTAATGGTGCTGCTGGTGATGGTTCCAATGGTTCCCGATGTATTGACAATACCGTGCCAAACATTATTACGAATCGTACTACTGCTAATGGTGCCAACAGTACCACCCGAGAAGTTGATTAATCCGTGCTGTTGATTGCCTGCAATTGTGACGTTATTGAGGCCGATGATCACCCCAGAGTTATAAATACCATCGACTCTATGATTACTAATGGTGCTATTGCTGATGTTGTTAATGGTTCCCTGGTTGCCAATACCAAAGTTGTTACCATTGCTAATGGTGCTATTGCTAATGGTGCTAACCGTTCCCTGGTTGAAAATGCCGTAGCTGCTACTGTTGCTGATGGTACTATTGCTAACGCTCATCGAACCCAGGTTGGTGATGCTACGTACTCCTCCCTGAATGGTTAGCCCATCAAAGGTAACCGTTGCCGTTTCGGCCACGGTAAACACGTCAAAATTTGTTCCTGCGATCGTGATGCTGGTAGCACCCGTGTGCTGGATCGTCACATCCCTGGTCAGCGTTACGCCCTCATTTAATAAGGTGATGACATCAGGGGCATTATCGGTAAAAACGTTGCCGGTAAAAGTGATGGTGTCGGCGTCGAGCGTCGCATTGGCATCAAGAATGGCCTGTCGTAGAGAACCATTGCCACTGTCTGCGGTATTAGTGACCATAAACGTCGCCAATACATGCTGATATGCTGTGTCTGGTTGCAACCATCCCGATGCTTCAATGTCACCGGTGCTAAATTCCAACGTCCAGTTGCCCCCCAGGTCACTGTTCCCAGTTAGATCGGTCGAGGCGGCAACATCGGCTCCGGTCAAAGTCGCGATCTGTTGCACAAAACTTTGTCCCAGTGCCGTTGCTGCCAGGTCACAGCCATACAGCACCAGATCCCCAAATTCGCTCAGAGCGGCACCCCACGATCGCAATATGCCCGCATAATCAACCAGGTTGTCTGTTCCCAGTTGTGTATTGCCCAGTTGTAATGTGCCATTGCTACCATGCGACAGGATATGAACGGCAGCCAGATTGCTATAACCTGCCAATACCTGGCTAATCTGACTCAGTTCATCGCCATTGGGATCAAGCAGATAGACGGCAGTTTGCGATCGCGCCCCCGCTAGCAACGTTTCATAGTTTGCTAATGCGGCATCCACAAAGATGACTTCGTTAATGCTACTGGAACCTGTCAGGGGTAACACGGCTGCCAACGGGTCTGTGAGTGGTTGGTTCAGTAAGCCAGAGGTTAACAGTGACTGGTTAAAAGCATTAGCGATATCAGAACTACTGACTGAAGAGCTAGCAGATGGCGACACAAACACGTTCAAAGCTCCTTACAAAGCACAAACTAACGACAACAGGGAACGCCATACCCAATCTCAGCAGCGAGACAGGGTAGGGCACAAACAGATACATAGGGGTGCAATCAATTAAGTGCAAGCGATCAGGTGTGACCAACCTGGTTGGTATAGAAAAGTACAAACAGGCTGATTACCTGCTAGCCTCCTTAGACTTACTTAATACCCAACTCGATGCGACATCAATTGGCTAACCAAATGTAGAGTATTCACTGAAGCAATGCCAATTCACAGACCGTAATTTTACAGAAACTTGAAGATCCGTTTCTGTCGAGAACCGTATTACCCAGTGGAATGGTGACATTCCCTGAAAAGTACGGATAACCTTAATTTTTAAGTTAAGGAATAATAATTACTGGCAAGCAATCCGACTGTGAGAAGCTCTAGGAAATGAGCAGATCGGGTATAAAAAAGTACACGTCATTGGCGCAACCGCTCGACTGCATTATCACCTCTCCCACTTCAACTTCTGGGGTGAGTGGGGAGTTTGACGGTAAAACAGGTGAGGTTATTGTTACTCGTGACTGTAATGGTGCCTTGCAGATACTCCACTTGCTTTTTGACCAATGCTAACCCTAAGCCTGTACCAGCGTATTTATAGGGATCGCTACTGGGAATGCGATAGAACTTATCGAAGACGCGGGGCAACTCTTCAGGGGGAATGGCGACGCCGGAATTAGCCACACTGATGACGATGGTGGGGTTTGACTGATGGGCGGTAGTGGGGGGAACGTGGGCTGCGGTGTCGTCTGGAACTTCATTGTCATCCGCTTCTGCCCTGGCTACTACAGTAATCGTTCCTCCGATGGGTGTGTATTTACAGGCGTTCCGGAGGAGTTCGCTAAGAATGCGGCTCAGACTGGAGGGATCGGTTTCCAGTAATGGCAAATTGGCAGACAAGTCTGTGGTCAGAGTTTGTTGTTGATTACGGGTAGGCGTTTCAAACACTTCTAAAACATGGGGAATCCATTCGTAAAGATTAATAACGGTAGCGTCTAACGGCTGCACACCAGCGCCCAGGTATTGCAGATCCAATAAGTCTTGCACCAGGTCAAGTTCGCGATCGCACTCATATTTCAAAATATTGAGATACTGAGCGATTTTGCTACCTGGGGATGATACCGCTTCGACATCAGATAGTTTTTGAAAGAAGGTCTCGCCGTTCTGGCTCACGGCCATCAACAATTGCAACACTGCTGAAATATTGGCGATCGGGGTGCGGAGTTCATGGGATATCGTACTCAGAAAGTCATCCTTGAGTTGATTTAGCTGTTGCAATTTCCCCAGAGCTGACTGGAGTTCCTGCGTTCGTTCCTGTACCTGTTGTTCCAGATGCAGATTGAGATGTTGCATCTGCTGGTAAAGGGTAGCTAGTTCTTGCCGTTGGCGTTGAATAGTCAGTTGATGTTGAATGCGAGCTAGCACTTCCCGTGATTTGAATGGTTTGGTAATGTAGTCAACTCCACCAATTTCAAAGGCTTGCACCTTGTCATTGACATCATCCGAAGCACTGATAAAAACAATCGGAATTTGACAGGTGTGGGGCAATCGCTTCAGTAGGGTACAAACCTCAAATCCATCTATCTGAGGCATCCGAATGTCTAACAGGATCAGGTCAGGTGGCAGAACTTGAACGGTTTCCAGGGCCATGGCCCCACTGGATGCCTTCCTGACCTTATAGCCCTCAGCTTGCAAAATTAAGGAAAGCGTGCGCAGGTTCTCCGGGTGGTCGTCTACTACCAGAATGCTGGCATTCGTCCCAGAATCAACCGGGGTTGGCATCTTCTTGCCGACGATCGCAGTTTCGGCAGCAGTTTGTAAGCCCCTGGCCTTGTCAACTTCTTGATTGGACATGAAGCACCTCTCCAGACTCTCCGCCTACGGTAGATTGAACCAAACTAATTGCTCAAAATGACGAGAACTCGTGCAGCGATGACAATCCTATACCAGATATTCATGGCTTCCTTGGTGGCTTTATTCCAAGAAATTATTGAATATTTATTTTTCGCGCCGTCAGTACGTTCAACTCTTTATCAGGGGCCATCGCGATCGCGTCGCGTTGCCGGAGGAAACTCTGTCCCTATGCCATCTGTAATTACAGATGGCGTAATATTACAGTTCAAATGACTCAATTGAACTGACTCAGGCGCACAATGGTTTCAAAGTTATAGGTATTGAGTAAATCGTTTAAGCCTTGAATTAAGGGTGTCCACTCTGCTGGAATTTGGTGGATTAATCTGCGGGTTTCTTCCTCATCACAGGTGCGGGCGGCATAGTGCAGCGCTTCTATCCAGGCAAAAGGCATATTGGGGAGCAGGGAGAAATCAGGTGGAGCCGGGTTATCTCCCATGCCTGCTGCGATTCCCTGATCGGGGTTGTTGCGTTCCAGGTTTTCTATTCCCGTCTCATAGCGATAATGGAGTCCCAAATGCGCGGCTAATTTGGTCAAAATGACGTTGATTTGCACGGGTTTGCTGACAAAATCATCGCAGCCTGCGTCCAGGGCATGGGTGCGATCGCGGAGGGATGTCTGTGCCGTCAGCGCAATGATGATAGTCCGTGAGGGAGAGATAGGTGCTAACTTGCCACCGTCCCCATCACGCTCTAATTCTCTAATTCTGCGGGTCAACTCATAACCATCTATCCGTGGCATTTGAATATCCAACCAGATCAGATGGGGATGCCATTCTTGCCATAGCGATATGGCCTCTTCGGCGGTGGCCGCATCCCGCGTATCTAACTCTAAGAGTTCCAGTAGGGTGACAAGCAGGAACCGATTGTCGGTCTGGTCATCAACCACTAAAATTCGGGGGGGCGGTTGGCCGGGAGCCAGCCCAACGACCCGCTGCTGCGGCTGTTTTGGGTGAATCTTGGCTTTAGTGGTTGGTTGTACGGGAAGAGTGAATTGAAAGCAACTACCCTGGCCTAAGGTGCTACTGACGCTGATTTCTCCGCCCATCAGATGTACCAATTTACGGCTGATTGGCAATCCCAGGCCCGTGCCTTCCTGGCTTTGTTTGCCCGCCTCAGCCTGGGCAAAAGCATCAAAAATTATTTGGAGGTCTTGCGGGGCAATGCCCACACCTGTATCTTCAACCTCAAACAGGAGGGCGAAGGGTGGAGCCAGTTCTTCCCCTCGCCCCGTTCCCCGCTCTCCCTTTCCCAGTCCCACACGCAAAGTGACCTGGCCCTGTTCCGTAAATTTAATGGCATTGCTAATCAGGTTCATCAATACCTGTTGTAACTTCTGTGGATCAACAATCACGTTTTGGGGGACATGGGGCGATATGGCTAGCTGGAATTGGATATCCTGGTCACGCAGGCGTTGACTAAACGTGTGGTGTAATTGTTGGATCAATTGGAACAGGTCGATCGCCTCATTTTCCAGCGAAATCGTACCGGCTTCTATTTTTGATAAATCGAGGATTTCATTAATCAGTTTCAGGAGATGGTTCCCATTACTGTCAATGCAATTGACGTATTCCTGATACTTGCTTGGGAGACTGGTATCCTGCTGCATTAACTGGGTGAAGCCAAGGATGACATTGAGGGGAGTGCGAAATTCATGGCTCATATTTGCCAGAAACACACTTTTTGCCTCATTCGCGGCTTCTGCTGCTTCCTTTGCCTGCTGGAGGGTAAGTTCAGCTTGTTTGCGATCGGTAATGTCATGCAAGATCACAATGGCACAGTCTTGTCCCTCAATATTTTGAATTTCGGCATGTACCAGAACGGTTTTGACCTCATTCGTCTTCGTGCAAAGTTGGGTTTCCAAATTCCGTACCCGTCTGTGCTGCTGCAGTAATGCCCGGAACTGGACACGATCGGCCAAACTATGCCACATATTGAGTTCTACTGCTGTGCGACCAATGACCTCAGTCCGGGAGTAGCCAAAAAACTCGGTGTAGCTGTTGTTAACTTCCAGGATGCGTCCGTCTGTTAATGTGGCGATCGCCATTGGGTCTGGACTGGTGCGAAAAATAGTGGTGAATTTCTCCTGTGATTCCTCCAGCGCCACCTGGATGAGGTCGAAGGACTGGCGTAGTTGTGCCGCCGTTTGGTTGAAGGCATGGGTCAGGGTTCTCAGTTCCGCAATGGGTGTCTGCTCTGATAAGGTACCCTGCCACGTTCCCGCTACTAAGGCCAAACTGGCTTGATGCAGTTGCAGGATGGGCCTGTTAATCCAACGAGCTGTGAGAATACTGAGGAGCGTGGCCAGCACCAGCGTTAGGCAACACAGAGCGATCGTGCGGGCATTGTTGGCGTGAATCACGGCCATAAAGTCTGACTCAGGCACCGTCACCACCCGCAACCAATTTAGATTCTGCTCCTGACCAAATGTTTTGACATTCACAAAGTAACGCTGGCCGTCAACGTCAACGCTCAAGAGGTGGTTCCCCTGGATGCGATCGAAGCTACCAAAGCGCTTGGCTAGTTGTGTGACCACCGATCGGGTGGCTGAATTACGGCTACCGACAACGTTGATCCGGCGAGGAGCCAGTTCGACGGCGTCCTGCCAACTGTCCGGTTGAGAGCCGGGTGGAATCTGATAGAAAGGAATTTCCCCGGTGGACGTACCAATGAGTTCACCCGTTTGTTCCATGACAAAAGCCTGCCCGGTTTCACCAATCTTCAGGGCTTGTAAGAAAGCACCAATTTGGGTCAGCGATACAGCCGATGCCAGAATTCCCTGAAATTGTTGGGTTGCATCATAAAACGGGACAAAGTGGACGACTGCTAAGACGGGCGATCGCGCATCAATGATGGATGAAGTAACCTGCCAGGTTGGGCGGCCAGTGTCACGGGTACGAATGTAATACGGGTTCGATGGTGGGTCGTTATGGGGGTCAAAGTTGGGATAGCGGCTCAACAGTCGCTGCGGGTTGCCCGCACTATCGGCCAGGTAGTTTTCTAAGGCATAACCGGTGGAGGTGTCCCTACGGCGAATGATGCGGCTACCGTCGTCTTGTTTCCGAATGATTAAAAATGTTTTGTCCTTAGTGATGATGCCAGCCGACGCGACCTCGTAAATATCGAGCTGTTTCCAGAAATATTGCTTTAGTGTTGCCAGGTCACGCCAATCGAGCAGCCCTAAGTGGATGGCACTGGCATTGGAACGGGTGACTTCGGTCGCCGTATGTAGATAATTATTGAGGTTCTGGTCAATGCGATCGCCAATCTCCTGGGTCAATTGGGTTGCCAGTTTCTCAACCGCCTGTTGCCCACTCTGGAATGACAAGTAGCCCACCAACCCCACCGCTCCCACAATTTGGATCAGAAATGGCACAATCAGTACCCATCGCAGGGAAATGCCGGTGCCAATTGGACAGGAAAACCGGGGACGATACAGCGGCATAGAACTAGGGAGCGAGAGATGATTATTTCACTAGCTATTTTTCCCTGATCTGCTGCGATACGGCATAGATCCCACCGTAACTTTCGCCCGCAGACTGTTTCTGGTGGATAAAAATTCCAGCGATCGCGCATGGCGCTAAGGTATTGTGAATATGCCAGTCAGATAGTTTTGGCTGACTGGCAATAGGGTGAACCGCGCAGTTACCGCTCCCACCCTGCTGTTCTTTGACCTGAATACATTAAGTAATGACAGAGACTCTCCTGCCTCCCGTGATTCAGCAAATGCTGCAAGCGGGGTTTTATCCCCATCCCGTGACGGAACCCATCCAACTGATTCAGACCCACGTTTCCTACGTGCTGCTGACCGGGGAGTATGCCTATAAGGTGAAAAAGCCCGTCAACTTTGGCTTTCTGGATTTTTCCACCTTGGCCAAACGGCAACACTTCTGTCAGGAAGAACTCCGCCTGAACCAGCGGGGTGCAGCGGCCCTCTACCTGGAGGTGTTACCCATTACCCAGACCGAGCAGACCTTTCACTTAGGCGGAGCGGGGGAGGCTGTTGAGTATGTCGTCAAAATGCAGCAGTTCCCAGAGGGCACACTGTTTACCGACCTGTTTGACCAGGGCAAACTAACCGCAGAATTGCTGGAGCGGTTAGCCAGCGACCTGGCCCGGTTCCATGCCAAGGGAGAAATTAACGACTATATCCGTAGCTTTGGCAAAGTCAAGCAAATTCGTCAGGCGATCGACGAAAATTATGAGCAAACGACGGGTTACGTGGGTGGGCCGCAGACGCAACAGCAATTTGATGAAACCCGCAACTATACCGATCGCCTGTTTGCCACTCAGGCAGACCTGTTCGACCGCCGGATTGAGCAAGACCGCATTCGGGAATGTCATGGCGACGTGCATTTGCGGAATATTGCCCTATGGAACAATGAGATTCTACTGTTTGATTGCATTGAGTTCAATGAACCGTTTCGCTTTGTCGATGTCATGTTCGACATTGCCTACATCATCATGGATCTCGATGCCCGCGATCGCCCTGATCTGAGTAACCGCTTCCTCAATGCCTATCTGGAACAAACGGGTGACTGGGAAGGTTTACAGGTGTTACCGCTTTACCTCAGTCGTCAATCTTACGTGCGGGCCAAGGTACTATCTTTTCTCCTGGGTGACCCCACCATTCCAGAGGCCGTGAAAGCCGACAGCGCCAAAACTGCTGCCCGTTACTACCGGCTGGCGTGGGAGTACACCCGTCCCCGCCAGGGCCAGTTAATGTTAATGGCTGGCTTGTCAGGTTCAGGTAAAAGTACCGCCGCCCGCCAGATCGCGGCAAAGGCAGGAGCTATCCACATCCGTTCCGATGCGGCCCGGAAACATCTGGCTGGCATTCCCCTAACGGCAAAGGGTGGGGCAGATCTGTACACCCCTGAAATGCACCAGAAAACCTACGATCGCCTGCTGCAACTGGGTATTCTCCTGGCCAAGCAAGGATATGCTGTGATTCTTGATGCCAAGTATGACCAGCATGCCTTCCGTCAGGCGGTGATTGACCAGGCCGAGGCAAATCAAATTCCGCTCAAAATTTACCACTGTACGGCTCCTTTAGCGGTGCTGCAAGAGCGTCTGCAAGGGCGATCGGGTGATATTTCCGATGCTACAGCCGATCTCCTCCCCCAGCAGCAAATGGCCCCGTTTACGGCCAGTGAACAACCCTATGTCGTACAGTTAGACACGACGCAGCCGTTAGAAGGACAATGGTAAAACGGGCGATGGGTAATGGGTAATAATCATTACATTACCTATTACCTATTACCTACTGCCTGTCACTGCCTTCCCTTTTCCCAAAACATATGGCACAAGCTCCCGACTGGGGTAAAGGTTTTGCGATCGGTTGGAAATACGCCATCTTTTTCATGATTTGCTTCTTTGTGCTGGGGTATCACTGGTACTTAAGCATTTTTTTAGGATTGGTTGGTTTAGTGGCAACAACCGTCATGGGTGCCTGGACTCATCCCAAAGAAACTGATCATCCCCCCAACGTAGACAAACCAGTGAGCATTGAAGCCGAACAACCATCCGATAGCCCGGTTAAAAAGAAACATTTCCGCCATTATGGGGTAACTGGGCGAACGACGCGTCGTGCTATGCGACGATATGGGTGGTTGTTCAAGCGAAAGTAGACCTGCGGGGAGTTTACGATCCGTAGCAACCCGGACACCATATAAATAGTCACCATATAGAATGGTTGGCGGTAGTCCAGTTGGTGACACACATAAAGCCCCCATAAAGCATGAGAATTTTGTTGGTTGAAGACGATGAGGTCTTCACGCAAATCCTGGTTAACCACTTAGTCGCACAACGGTATGCGGTTGATGTCGCGACCGATGGTTTGGAGGGGCTGAATTATGCCCTAGCCGCTTCCTATGGGCTAATTGTACTGGACGTGAATTTGCCTAAGTTGGATGGCATTCGCCTCTGTCAACGCTTGCGGCAGGAGCGGTATAGTGCCCCAATTTTATTGTTAACCGCTAAGGGTGACAGTTCCGACAAGGTAATGGGGTTAGATGCAGGGGCCGATGACTATGTTGTGAAACCCTGTACGGTTGAAGAACTCAGCGCCCGAATTCGGGCCCTGTTACGGCGGCAAAACATGGCCGGAACCCCTATTTTGGAGTGGGGTAACTTGCGCCTTGATCCGGGTAATTGTGAAGTAACTTATAACGGGCAGTTAATTTCCCTGTCTCCCAAAGAGTATCGTTTGTTGGAGTTATTTCTACGCAATCCCCAACGGGTGTTTAGTAGCGCCATTATCCTGGAACATTTGTGGGGGTTTGAGGATATGCCGGGTGAGGAAACTGTGCGTACCCACATCAAACGATTACGCCGTAAGTTAAAAGCAGTCGGCATTGATGACATTATCGACACGGTTTATGGTATCGGCTATCGGCTGACCCCCGCCGTTGAAGCGCCCGCGCCCCTTCCCCCTTCCCCGCAGGATGAAGCACGGGCTGCGGCGATCGCCGCCTGGGAGCAGTTCAAACCGCCAACGATGGAGCGGGTCGCCGTTCTGGAACAGGCTCTGGCTGCCCTCGCTGCTGGTAATTTGCCCGAAGATTTGCGGCGGGCCGCTGAGGGCTCAGCCCATAAGCTGGCGGGTTCGCTGGCAATGTTTGGCTTCCCGGCGGGTACGCAATTGGGGCGGGATATTGAATGCTGGTTTCAAACGGCGGCAGCAGGAGATGAGCGCCAGGTGCGATCGCTGGTTGCCAGTTTGCAACAGTTACTCCAGCAACAACCCGTTGCCTGGGATACGGAGGAACCTGCTCCGCTCTCAGTCCTCTCCCCCGTGGAACCCGGCGTTGCTGCTCATCGGGTGTTGGTTGTGGATGATGACGGTGATCTGACGCACCAATTACAGTTCGTTAGCAACGCACGGGGATTCAGGATCGACGTTGCGACTGATACCGGGGAGGCCCGGCTGAAGTTGGCTCAACAGGTGCCTGATATCTTGTTGCTTGATTTAAACGGCTCCTCCATTTCTGAGGACGGGTTGGAGTTTTTGGCCGAGGTGACGGCCCAATATCCCAGTTTGCGAGTTCTGGCGTTTAGTACCCGCGATGAGTTTAGCGATCGCCTGTCGGTGGCACGACGGGGTAGTTACCGCTTCATCTCAAAAGCGACACCGTTGCCCCAGGTACTTGAGACGATCGATGACATTCTCCACAATCAGCGATCGTCAGAGGTGCTGCTACTGGTTGTCGATGACGATCCACTCATTCTCGACAAGCTTAAACAATGTTTGCCACGCTGGGGCATTCAAGCCGTCACTCTGAACGACTCCCGCGAGATCTGGAAAGCTCTGGAAACGCTGACCCCTGACCTGCTGATCCTGGATATCGACATGCCCCATGTGAATGGGATTGAGATCTGTCAGGTTATCCGCAATGATAGTGCCTGGAGTGGCTTACCGATCCTGTTTCTGACGGCTCACCGTGATACAGAAACCCTGTTGCAAATTTATAGTGCAGGCGCGGATGATTATGTGGCAAAACCGTTTACCGAACCGGAACTCATTACCCGTATTTTTAATCGGTTAGAACGGAATCGTCTCTTACAAAACCTGGCAGATACGGATCAACTCACTGGTGTCGCGACTCGTCAGCGTTCGACGAAGGCGTTAAACCGCTATCTGAGGCTTGCGCAACAGCATCACCAACCCCTCTGTGTTGCTGTCATTACCCTGGATCAGTTCAAGCAAATTAATGAACAATATGGTCATGATATTGGTGATCTGTTACTCAAACGCTTTGCCACAATCATGCATCAACAATTTCAGGGTGAAGACGTAGTTGGCCGTTGGAGTGGAGCAGAGTTTTTGGTGGGTATGTATGGCGTTTCTAAATCACAGGCTGTTACACGGCTAAACTCTCTGTCAGACGTTATTCGCAGGGAGAAGTTTCCCATTGTGACAACTTCTCCCCTCCGCATTACATTCAGTGCCGGGGTTGCGGAATCCCCTGGGGATGGTACAGATTTGTCTACCCTTTACCAGGCCGCCGACACTGCTATGCGGCAAGCGAAGTCTGCCGGTTCCGATCGCGTCATACTGGCATAATCGCCACTCTTGAAGCCATTGATTCGCCCATCTACCCACTAACTGAGGTTCCTGAGTTTTGTAATATGGCCGCCAAACGAATTTTAGTCATTGATGACGAAGCTGATATCCGCGAGATTGCCAAGATGAGTCTCAAAATCACCAAGCAGTGGGATGTTTTGACTGCGGCTTCTGGGCAAGAAGGCATCGCGATCGCGACCGCAGAACAACCTGATGCAATCTTGCTGGATGTGATCATGCCAGAAGTGGATGGCTTGACCACATTGAAGGATTTAAGTACCAATGTGGCAACCCAACACATTCCCGTCCTGCTGCTGACGGCAACGGTGAAAGCTGCAACTCGACAGCAATATGTGGAACTGGGGGCAAAGGCGGTATTAATTAAACCCTTTGACCCTGGCGTGTTAGGTGATCATATTATCGAGGCACTGGGCTGGTAAGGGGCAAATCGTGATTTGCCCTGATCTGGCTCGTACCAAATTTGTTCTGACCTAATTCATTTGTTTCTACTCATGTTCGTTTCTACTCATCGGGTGCGGCGTTTCTCCCCTGCCATTTGTCTCGCAAAAGAGTGACCCGTCGTAGCAACGAATGGTTATGATGGCTCCGACAGATGGTCGCAGTCTGGTTGAGGTCAGCGATCGCCCCCCTATGGTTGTGGCCACGATACCGGGCCAGGCTGCGGCCATAGAAACCATGTTCATCCTCCGGTACCAAGGTTCCTTGGCCCATTGCTTCCAGTTGGGTGGCCTGACGGAAGTCTGCTAACGCTGCCGATCTACCACCCTGGCCACAGTAGGCATTACCGCGAATATAGTAAGCGGCAACAAAATTTGGTTCCAGTTGGAGTGCGGTTGTCAGGCTGGCGATCGCTGCCGGGTAAAGTTGCAGCAGGTATTGGACCACGCCCAGGTTGTAGTAAGTGTTACTGGACTCTGGCTCCAGTTGCACCAGTTGGTCAAACTCGGCCAGTGCCCGTTGATAATTGCCAGCGTAGGCACTCGCGATACCACACAGGAAATGGGCCGGTGAGGGAGCCGGTTGTTGTTGCGCCGTGAGTTGCTGGATGACATAATCACAGTCGGCAATGGCTCCCTCCAATTGCCCTACGTGCAATCGCAGACCACCCCGATGCAGGTAAGACGGTAAATTGTGGGGGTTGAGCTGGATCGACTGATCAAAATCTATTAAAGCGGCATGGTAATCACCCAACTGACTGTGGGCCGTGCCCCGGACATCGTATGCCTGTACCAGGTTCGGGTTGAGTTGAATGGCCTGGTTACAGTGATCAATAGCGGCCTGGTAATCGCCTAAGCTATTGAGACTAACGCCCCAATAGCAGTGTGTGGTAGCACTGTCCTGATCCGACTCAAACCCAAGCTGTAGTGCCTGGGCAAAATCAGCGATCGCTGTTGCTGACGTGCCCATCGCAGCATGTACCAGACCACGACGTAGATAATGGTTGGGAACCGCCGGTTCCAGTTGGATCGCCCGGTCATAATCCGCTAAACTGCCTGCCAGATCTGCTAAGTGATAGCGCACGTTGCCCCGATTGACATAGGCGCTGATCAGTTGAGCATTTAACCGAATCGCCTGGTTAAGGTCTTTAAGTGCGGCAGGATAGTTGCCTAACTGTAGGCGGGCAAAGCCACGATTATTGTAGAGATCGGCACTATCGGGATTGAGGGGAATGGCCTTGCTAAAATCGGTGATTGCCGCTTCATAGTCTCCCTGATGCAGACGAGCGAGTCCGCGTTGAATGAGCATGGGAGCCGCTGAGGCAGGCAAAAATGCCGTAGCATAATGCTGATTGGCGTGGTTGCTCCTGCCATAGCGTCCAGTTGCAAATTGCCAGGCGATCAGCACGGCCAGGACGCCTCCCCCAAATACGAGCAAAATTGCCAGCAACGCTCCCACTGCTGGGCCTAAGGGCGATCGCAGCAACAGAATTAACCCAATCCCGGCTAATCCCCAACCCATTAATTGCCGCCCCGCCCCTGTCATGGCAGTTTATCCATCACGATCTAGACTGGCACGGGCACCTTAATTGGAATGGTGCCTTGATCAAATACCTGGTGATCGGTACCGATCGCACTAATTTCAATGCGGTCTGCGTAAACAGTCAATGCCGAGAAGCCATATCTTGATGTCGAGTAAGCTGTCCATGCCGATTTGGTCACTGGACGCAGATAGGCCCCGCCAATGCCCGTAATCAGGTACGTTGTGCCATCAATTGGCCGGGTTCGTTCGTAGTTGTGTTCATGGCCATTGATATAAAGCTGCACACCGTACTTTTTGAATAGGGGCGCAAGTTGCTTGACGAAGGTAGAGTTGGTGCCGTAATGACCGGATGAATAGATCGGATGGTGCCCAAAGACAATTTTCCAGGGCGCATCACTCTGGCGGAGCTGTTGTTCTAACCAGGCAAGTTGGGCCTGCCAATCTGCGTTGTGGTTGGTGTCCAGGGCAAAAAACTGCACCGACTTTTCCCGGAACGTGTAGTACCGTCCCTTCATATTGAACCCCGCATACTTCACCTGCGGGTTGCCATTTGCTGTGCGGATATCGTGGTTTCCCAGGCAGGCCCGGAATTTTACTCCTTGTTTGAGTAAGGGGGCGTAGGGTTCTTCAAAAACCGCTTTCACTTTTTCAATTTCGCCATGATCGTAGATGTTGTCCCCCGCCAGAACGACTAACGGGTAAGGGTTTTGCTGGTAGTAACGAGTCATGGCAGCGGCAACGTCATACTGGTTTTTATCACCGGCACCACTATCTGCTATGGCAACAAACCGGAGGATGGGTGCTGTTTTGGCGGCGATCGCTGGGTCAGAATCCGGTGTGCCTGGTTGGGTTGAGGGTGAACCAGTGTCAGATGATGGCGATTGATCGTGATCCCGTCCTTTAACGAAGGCACCTGCGATGCCTGCACCAAAACCCAATAGCCCCAGTAAGAATAAAAATTGACGACGCTGAAGACGCATAACTCAATTCATCTCAAAAAAGTCTTACTTAACTTTAATCCTGTTAAGTTTAACAACGATTGCTGCTGGATCGCAGGTTTGCGTGGTGGTGCTGAATTCTAGAATTGAAACAGCGTGTCAATTCATACAATGCTGGTTCATACTCAGAATTAGCAATGCCGGTCTACGTTACTTGGGGAAATTAGCTAAGCTGGCTATAATGAGGTTCAACCAGGGTTGGCCGAGCGGTTGAGGCAGCGAACTCATAATTCGCGTCAGACAGGTTCGACTCCTGTACCCTGGATTCGGCTTGATAGGGGGCCGTTGGGGCAAACTTCCCACAGGAAGTACCTCCCATCGGTAGGGGATATTTTGCCAGGGGCCAGTGGACTAGCTAGTACTCGGAGAGTCGACAGATGTGCGATCGGGTAGTTTCAGGCTAAAACAGCTGCCTTTGCCTAACTCGGATGTGACGATAATATCGCCACCGTGGAGATGGGCTAGCTTGCGCGCCAGGGTCAAACCTAAACCAGTCCCTTGATACTTACGATCTAACCCCCCATCTAATTGTTGAAATGGCTGGAACAGTAAGGGGATATCTGTTTCCGCAATGCCGATGCCTGTGTCGGCGACGTTGAACCGAATAAATGCCGTTGGCTGGGGAATCGGTATCAGGGTGTCGTTGTTCTCCCTGGGGGCCAGTGGGTCTGATGGTTGGTAGGCTGCTGCTTGCCGTTCGATCACCAGTGTGACCTGGCCCTGTTCCGTAAACTTGACCGCATTAGACAACAGGTTAAACAAAATTTGTTTGAGCCGTCGTCGGTCGGCAATACAGGTCGTCAAACTGGGGGCGATCGCTAGCACGAGCTGTAATCCCTGACTATCAGCCTGTTCGCGAATGAGGGATATACAGGAGTCACAGAATTCCTGGAGGTCGATTTCCTCCAGGATCAATTCCTCCCGTCCGGCTTCGATCTTGGACAGATCGAGTAGATCGTTAATTAACGCCAGCAGGTGTTCGCCACAGGACAGGATGTTTTCCACATACTGCTTTTGTTTGTCGTTCAGTGGCCCAAATATTTGCTTGAGCAACACACTGGAGAAACCCAGGACGCCGGTCAACGGTGTGCGTAACTCGTGACTCATGTTCGCGAGGAATTCACTCTTTGTGCGGTTAGCGGCATCGGACAATAACTTTTCGGCTTCTAGTTCCCGTGTTCGCAGGCGCACGGTTTGCTCTAACCGTTCGTAGCTCTGGGCATTGTAAAGGGCGATCGCCGCCTGGTCAGCTATACGTTGCAGTAAACCGATTTCATCCTGGTTGAAGGTTCGCTGGCAGGTCGTGGTGTACAAGTCTAACCCGCCAAAAAACTCATCCTGAAACAAGATGGGCACGTTCAGCAAGGAGCGAGTCTGATACTGGTGCAAAATTGTGGTACGGGCTGGGGTTAGTTCCAGTTGGGCATAGTCAGGTACATGAAATGGTTGTCGCGAGAAATCTCCCGTTTCCTGATCAATCGTTGCTGGAAACCCTGTGAGAGGGGCAGTAAAGTCACCCATAGACGGAATGTGGGGGTTGTCCAGCCATTCATGGCTCACCCGCACTTGCGCAGCCTCAACGATGTAAATTACCACCCGATCAACTTTGAAGCATTCGCCAGTGAGGCGCACAATTTCTTGCAGAATAAAGTTGGCGTCGAGGCTGGAGTTGATGGTGCGACTAACCTGGTTGAGTAACTGTTCCCGTTCTGCCTGCTGTTGTACCTGTTCAAACAATTGTGCCTGGTGGATAGCAATGGCACACTGAGCTGCGATCGCCTGCATTAAGGACTTCTCATCTGCCGTCCAGGTATGGGGATGGCTCTGGTGCAGACAGATACTTCCTAACCGATCATTCTGATATTGCAGGGACACTGACAATATAGCTCCAATGCCATACTGAGCGACCATGTCCCGCAGGTCAGTAGGGGGAAGTTGGCCTGTATCCGGGATATCAATCAGGTCAACGGGTTCCGCTCTGTTCTGGTAGTAATTCAATATGCGACACTCCTTCCCCAGGAATGCCTCTCGACCTTGGCTGGCCCGGCTCACCTGTTGGATGACCATTGCCCCGGCCTGGTTCGGGCGCAGGATTGTGCAGCCGCTTACCTGTAGGGTTGACTGCAACAGGTCGGCAGTGGTTTGCAAGACCTCGTCCAGGATCAAGGTTTCGCGCATCGCCTGAGCAAGACGATTGATAATGGCTTCCCGCTGGGCCTGTTGATGAATTTGGGCCGTGGCTAGACGTTGCTGGCGATTCAGGGCAAATTCGCGCAGCGATCGCTCCAGCACCATGGGTAGGCGGAACAACCGATCTTTTAACACGTAATCCGTCATGCCCGCTTTGATGCAGTCCACCGCCGCTTCCTCACCGAGGCTACCCGTTACCAGAATCAACGGTATCGATTGGCCTGACTGTTGCAAGACTTCCAATACTTGGTAAGCCGTAAACCCTGGCAGGCGATAGTCTGACAGGAGCAAATCCCACGGCTGCGTTTCGAGGAACTGCTGGCAGCCCGTCAGGGTGTCAGTGATCGTGCATTCACAGGTAATATTGGCCGTTTCTAACGTCAAGATGATCAGCTCAGCGTCGGCGGGCACGTCTTCCACAATTAAGACGCGCAATGATGATGACAGGATTGCCTCTAGGGGCGGTGTAGATGGGGAACGCCCAGACATAGCAAAAATGTCATGAAGGAAGGAGCGGGGGCTTATTTAACAACATCCAATACAGACCAATTTGACGGGCCACATCCAGGAATTGCTGAAAGTTTAGCGGCTTCACAACATAGCTACTAATTCCCAAATCATAGCAAGTATTCAAATCCGCATCTTCGGAAGAGGATGTCATCACAACGACGACAATTTTTTGGGTGCGATGATGGGCGCGAATGGTTTGCAAAACACGAATACCGCTGACTTTTGGCAGCTTCAGATCTAACAATACCAGTCTTGGTAGGGGCTGGGATGGTAACTCCCCCTCTTTGCCTAGTAAGTATTGCAAAGCCTGTTCGCCATCGGTTGCTACATCCATTTGGTTCACAAAGTTGTAACTGTCTAGGGCCAGTCGCACCAGCTCCACATCATTCGGGTCATCTTCAACCAGTAAAATCCGCGTTGGTTCAATACTCACAGTACCCTCACAGCTCTCGACTAGAGCCAAGCTTGAAGTAGAACGTAGCGCCCTGGTCAGGTTGGCTGTTTGCCCAAATTATACCGCCGTGACGATGAACGATGCGCTGTACGATCGCCAGTCCAATCCCGGTTCCTTCAAATTGAGATTGGGGGTGTAATCGTTGAAATGCCCCAAATAACTGGTCAGCATATTCCATTTGGAACCCTACCCCGTTATCCCGGACAAAGACTGTACCGTCCGGTAGAGCCCCCACTTCGATGCGGGCGGGTTGGCGATCGCGGCTAAACTTCACCGCATTTCCCAGCAAATTAACGAACACCTGCTGCAACAGGGTGGGATCACCGTTGACCGTTGGCAATTCGCCAATGATTAACTCAACGGTTGATAAGGATGGGGTGGCTGTTGTGGGTTCAGGGAGGGAGTTAATTTCAGGCAGTTGGGCCAGACAATTCTGTACCAGTTGGTTCAGGTCAACGGTGGTTTCTGTCATCTGCCGCCGCCCTACCCGTGATAGGGTCAGTAGGCCATCGATCAATTGCCCCATTTTCTGGCTGCTGTCCTGAATGATAGTCAGATAATGCCGAATTTTGGGGTCGTTCAAACTAGCCGTTTGTTGGAGTTGGCCTTCCAGCGCACTGACGAACCCGCTGATGTGGCGTAAAGGAGCGCGGAGGTCGTGGGAAACCGAATAGGAGAAGGCGTTGAGTTCCTGGATCAGGGTTTCCAGTTCAGCAGTACGCTGTGCGACCAGTTGTTCTAAATGGGCATTCATCTGGCGGATTTCGGCCTCTGCCCGTTTACGTTCGGTGATGTCCTGCCCAATGCCAATGCTGGAGTTGTCGGATAAACGAATGTTCGCCCATGTGGTTTCCAGTATGCGGCCATCGCGGGTTCTTGTCTTAAAGTCTTGCCAGGTGGAGTTCGCTTCACTAATGTGCTGTATGACCTGTTGATATCTGTCCGGTTCGGGGTAGCATTCTGCCAGCACATTCATCTGCTCATACTCAGCTTTCGTCCAGCCCATGACCCGTTCCAGTTCCCGGTTAATGAGCAAAATTTCGCCACTTGCTGAGTACATGCCCATCATGACCGGAATATGGTCAAAAACGGTTTGCAATAATTCTTTTTGCTGTTTCAGGGCAAGTTCTGCCTGTTTGCGATCGGTAATATCAGTAATGCGTACCAGGGTCAGGGGTTGCCCAGCAACCACAATGAGTTTGGCGGCAATGTTCCCCCAAAAGATGTTGCCCTGAGCAGTCAGGTACTCAATCTCGCTACTCCAGAGGCCCTTTTCACGAAACGCCCGGTCGACGTTGGCAATTTCTGCTGCCGACCAGGCGGTTTTATGAAAGCGTTCTCCGCGTGTACCAATCAGGTGGTCTTTGTGGTCGACCTCAAACAGTTCAATGGAACGCTGGTTGCAATCACGAATCAGGTTAGTGGCGGCATCGATCAGAAAAATTGCATCCGTGGATTCATTAAAGAAGATGCTGAACAGGTCGCGGCTGCGCTGAAGTTGTTCCTCTGCCTGTTTGCGATCGGTAATGTCGCGCACCATTGCTAATACTTCATCTTCACCACAGGGAACAATTCGCGATTCGTAATACTGCAGGCGATCGTTCTTATAAAGCTGGTACTCGTGAAATTGTTCGCTCCCAGTTTGCAGAGCCTGTCCGATCAAGTGCATCGCCGGGTCTCCTATGTCAGGTGGAAAGGTCTCTGGAAGTTTTTTACCTAGAAATTCCGCTGGGGCAAACAGAGGGGGAAATGACTTTGCTGGCTTAAAGTCTAAATATGTGCCGTCTCGATGGATGCGGAACATCATATCGGGGATGGCGTTCAGCAAAGCACGGTTGGTAGCCTCACTGCGCCGCAGAGCATCTTCTGACCGCTGACGCTCGGCGGCGAGGCGAGTTCGTTCGCTAATGTCCCGCACGATTGACAGAATGTGGGGTGTGCCATTGTAGAGAAAGCCTGTTCCCAGCACTTCGATGTCAATCACCGTGCCATCGCGACGGATATTTTTTGCTTCGCAATAAAAGTCTTTGCCTGCCCGTATGGCTGCAACAAAATCACCAAATAGAGAGTGATAGTCGGGATGGATAAACTCAGTCGGATGGAGCTGTAAAAATTCTGTGTAGGTATAGCCATGCATCCGGCAAGCCGCTGGGTTTGCCTCTACCAGCAATCCGGTTTCCAGGTCAAAAATATGTAAGGCATCGTTAGTGGACTCAAAAATGCTACGGTACTGCGCTTCACTTTGTTGGAGGGCAATTTCGGCTTGTTTTTGTTCCGTAATATCGATACAGACGCCCACCCATTCGCGCACCGTACCATCGATCGCCCGCACGGGTACACCCCGCGCATACAAATAGCGTAAATCGCCTTCCTGGTTAATCAGGCGATAGTCGACTTCATAGAAGCCCTGGGTGGCGATCGCCGTTTTCCACGTTTGTGCCAGTCGTTCCCGGTCATCTGGATGTACTGCATCCAACCAACCGTTTCCCTGCACTGTTGGTTCGTCCTGACCTGTTAGCGTTTGCCATGCCGCATTGGTGTTCAGGATCCGGCCATCGGGTGCCGCAACCCATACGACCTGGGCCATCGCAAGAACCAGGGAACGATAGCGTTCTTCACTCCAGCGGATGGTCGTCTGGCTTGCTAGCAATTGCTGTAATTGTTGCTCAATCTGCGCCTGGGCCTGACGTAATTCGTGATTGTTTTGCAATAACAGGGCTTGTTCCTGCTTAATGATTTTGATTGCTCGATAGATGAGCCAGTAAAGAATAATGGCCGTCACCAATACATAAAAGGTACCTTTAAGGGTCTGAAAATGATTAACGACCTGTGCCGCTGGCAGAAAAAGGGCCATGGCCCAATCTGACAAACCAATCCAGAGAAGACCAAGCGCGAGATAACTGGCTGTTATGCGACGGGCAACCTGTTTGGCTGAGCCATGAAATACGGAGGGAATAGAAGACTGCTCGGAGGGACTGCCGTAGTTTTCCATATCACCTGGGATGCGCCGACTGTAAATAATGTCGATTGCAACTATTATGAGTAATCACTCTTAATCAGGTGGAAAACTCCAGCGGGAATCTTAACAGTGCGAGGAACTGATGCAGCTAGGCTGGGACGATTTTGCCATGCCTGCCATGCCTGTGGTATCACCAGTAGCCAGGTCAGCTTAATGCTGGTTACGGGTTTGTCGTGCTAGTTCGAGTAGTTGTCCCCAGCGTTTTTGCAATTGTTTGGGGGTACATTTCAGAGCTTGCATAATTTCCTGATCACTCGCGTGGGCCTTTTTCAAGTCAAGCAGTTTTTGTTGTTCGGGTGATAGGCGATCCAGGAAAATTTGCCATTGCTGGTTGGATAATCCCAGGTTCTGGTCAACATCAGCGCCCAGCCATTGGTGAACCAGTTTCCAATTTTGGGACAGGGTAAATTTTTCGACGTGATACTTAAACCGCTGTTGAAGGTAGTCGCGTTGGCGTGCCGTCAGACCCAGAATGTCGTCAATTTCGGGGGCAGACAGGTCTTGCAATTTGAGGGTGAGATAGTCCACACAGTCAGATTGTCCCTGCGACTCCAGGTAAGTGATCAACTCGGAAATGACGCGATCGCGCAATACGGCTTCCGATGGCGAATCCACCGCATCAGCTACCATCTGTTCACGTAATTGATGGGCGAGGGGCGAACGATTATGGGCTTCTGCCTCTTCATTCCGAGGGGACTCCAGGGCCTGTTCAATATCGACGGCCATTTCCAGCGGTTGCCGTTTACCAAAGCGCTGAGCCCGCAGCACAATCAATTGCTGATTTTGACCGTTGGGCAGGGAAATCCGCCGTTTGGCATACTGTTCCGTAAAGGCCATGTATTCGGCTAGTTCCAGGCGGGTGCGGGGTTGGTAGCCTTCTGGCAGCTCATTCTCGCGCCGGAATGCCTTGAGCGATTCGGTATAAAACCCCTGGAGAAAATCTTCGATCAAATTGTACCGAGCTTGAAAACCGAGCTGCATGCGACTGGGAGCAACGTAGCGATAAATCATGGAACCCAGCGTACTGTGCAGTTCCACCCGTCCCCGGCGGGAACCCAACTGGTAATAGGTGAGGCACTTTTGTAAACGATGCCGTGCCAGCGAAATTTGCCAGGAACGGACTTTGCCCGATGTTTGAATGCGACCGCTCTTATGACAGATGCGATCGACTTCGGTGGCGATGCGGGTAGCCAGGGTGACAACATTGGTTGCCGATGCTTTCACCTCTGCTTGCAATTCATGGGACAGCAGTTGGGTCAGGGTGGGTAAATCCAGAAATTCAGTTGTGCCATTGCTGGAGTGAGAGGCATTGGTGGCGGAGGCGATCGCCGTGGTGGTATCGGCAATCATAAACGAGTCATCAGCGAGGGAGTGGCTGGAGGCAGCAGACTGGCGACGGAGGTAGGTAGATTCAATGTTCATAGCTCGGTAGTGCACGCAAAGGATAACGGTAGAGCAAGTGGGTAGGGGGCCGTTATCGGGGTGATAGACCAGGGGGAGTACCCATGACCATATGACCAACCGAAAAACTTAGAACCCTAACCTTTTTGTTACTACTGTCTACAGGCAGGAACTTGGCTGCTACGGTTAAACCCAGGCAGTGCTATGTCACTTTGTCAGGTGGTTACATGGCTACAGGTAATCGTTTGGCAAAACGTTACCGGCACAAGAGGCGATGGCTGCAGTGCTAACCCTTACTCCACGTTGGTTAACGTGGTACCAGCGCCGCACACTGACCCGACGAGTTGCCTGGGTTTTAGAGTGGACAGTTGACAGGCTGGTTCAACCTGCCTCCGCAACCCAGGTAACTGCCTCCTCCCATCCTAGACCCCTCCGAACGATAATTGGTTCCTCGTCGGTTAGATCCAGGATCGTAGATACTTGAAATCCGGGGTCTTGCCCTCCATCGATAATGATATCCACCATCTTTTCTAAACAGTCAAATAACTCGAAGCGAATGGTGTTTGATTGGGGTTTGGCGATCGCCCCATCCATTGGATCTGCTTCAACTAAAAGGGGGGCCGATGTGGAGATGATGGGATTGCCCAACCCCTCCAACAACGCCATGCTGATAGGGTGGTCGGGTACCCGGATGCCCGTTGTCCGACGCTTAGGATTCATCACCAGGCGAGGAACCAGTTTCGTTGCGGGTAGCAGAAAGGTATAGGGCCCCGGAATGAGTCGCCGCATAATGCGGTAGGCTGGGTCACTAACAAGTGCATATTCGGTAATGTTAGATAACGACTGACAGAGAAAGGTCAGTGGTTTGTCATTTGACAGTTGCTTAATTTGCCGGACTCGTTGCACCGCACTTTTAGAGTTGAGGTCACAACCGATCGCATAGACCGTATCGGTAGGATAGAGCATGACGGCCCCCTGCCGTAATGCCTCAATAATTTGCTCAACGGTACGAGCCTGGGGGTTTTGCGGGTGAAGGGTATGGAGAGTTGCCATTGTCAGAGAATCAGGGGATGAAGATCGCGGACTAATTGAGATCGGACATTTGGTCTTCCGTAGGGGGAAACGGCCGTATAGCCTGTCGGCATGTCTCCGTTAAGGCTACGCTAACGCCATCCTGATCTGACATGGGAAAACCTCACAGCGAGTAGAAATGGGAAGATGAAATGAGGCGGATGAATCAACAGGATGGATTGGCCATCCCAAAGTTTCCATCATCTTGTCTGGAATTCGTGCCCAGAATCAGCAACGCCGATTAAATTATGGGAGGGTTCAGACGAATGGGCCTGTCGGAATAACCCCAAAAATCTTAACCTCTCCCTCTGCTTCTAACCTACTTTTCGTTCTCTATCCCTTTCTTATCATTCTCCTTTAAAGCCAATGACCAAAATTGCCTACCTGGAATGCCCGACTGGAATTGCTGGTGATATGTGCCTGGGGGCACTGGTTGATGTTGGCGTTCCGTTGGATTATTTGGCTCAGGTCTTGGGACAGTTGGGTATCGCGAGCGAATACGAACTGCGGGCCGAAAAAGTCTATCGCAATGGTCAGCAGGCAACCAAAGTACATGTGGATATGAAAATGCCTGCTGTTGCACCTCTTGCTGCGACCGATGCTGCTGCCGTTACGCCCGACTATGAGTTCAGCCATCCCGCTAACAATGAGGCAACAGCATTGACGGATTTACCTTTGCCGGGAGATAAGCCCACAGGGATCCATCACCACAGCCATGACCATCACCACAGCCATGATCACCATTTTTCGGAGACGGCTCTTACCGTCAATGGCCATCGACATGGTGCTGGTATAACTCGTCATTTGCCGGAAATTGAAGACTTGATTGGGGCCGCGAACTTACCCCAGCAGGTAACGATCTGGAGTCTGGCAATTTTTCGTCAGCTAGCCGAAGCTGAGGGAGCAGTTCACGGTATTCCACCAGAGGAAGTCCATTTCCATGAGGTGGGGGCGGTGGATGCGATCGTAGATATCGTTGGTACCTGTTTAGGGCTCGATTGGTTGGGGATTGAGCGGGTTTATTGTTCGGCGTTACCAACAGGTGGGGGAACGATTTGGGCGGCGCATGGGCGTTTACCCGTGCCGGCCCCAGCCGTACTGAAATTGTTTGAGTTACGGCAGGTGCCCCTTTACAGCAATGGCATTGAGCGGGAATTGGTCACCCCGACGGGAGCGGCGATCGCCACCACCCTCACCACTCAGTTTGGGCCACCACCCTCAATGACCTTGTTGCGGGTGGGGTTGGGGGCAGGCTCGGTGGATTTGCCGATTCCCAATATGCTGCGGCTATGGATTGGTGAGCGGCAAATTTACAGCCCGACAACGGGCCAAATAACGGCGGGTCAAATAGCAGCAGACGGTGTTGGGAGCGATTTAGGGGCTCGTGACAGGGCCTTGCTCCAACCAGGGGCGCATCAACCAACCGTGATGTCTCTCCAACCTGCAGCAACCATGATGGCAACGGAGACAATAGCGGTTCTGGAAACCCAGATCGATGACCTTAATCCGCAGGCCATTGGATATCTATATGATGTGTTGTTTGCCGTGGGGGCACTGGATGTCTTCACCCAGGCGATTGGGATGAAAAAATCGCGCCTGGGTACGTTATTGACAGTCATTTGTGCGCCGGAGCAGGTATCTGCCTGTGAAACCGCTATTTTTCGGGAGACAACGACGTTGGGGATTCGACGATCAACTCAACAACGGCGGGTTTTACGTCGCGAGCAACAAATCGTACAAACGGCCTATGGTGCCGTGCGGGTGAAGATAGCCTGGGCCGACGAAAACTATCCCATCAATATTCAACCAGAATACGAGGACTGTGCCGAAATTGCCCGTCAGCACCAGTTGCCCTGGCGGGAAGTTCATCGTCAGGCATTACAGGCGTGGTATAGCCCTAATGCCTGACTGCCGCAGTGATCGGGGCATGGGGCAAAATTTAGCGCATTGACCCGGTCAGAGTGGCCCAGTGCTATGCCTCCCGACACGATTCCTGAGCCGATACCGCTGCTTTGATCACCCCTGCTGCTGGAGTTCCTGGTAGCGTTGCTGGATGTCGCGAATGGAAAAGAGTGCCTGGAAAGGCAATCCGACACTCTGATAGAGTTCGGCACCGCCCTGCTGGCGATCGACCAGGGAAATGACCCCGTTCACCTGGTAACCACCCTGCTTTAAGCGGTCGACTGCTTTGAGCGCCGATTGTCCGGTTGTGACGACATCCTCAAGAACCGTGATGGCGCTGCCTTCGGGTAGGTTTGGCCCTTCAATGTAGGCGCGGGTACCATGCCCTTTTGATTCTTTCCGTACAATCAGGGCCGCCAGCGATCGCCCCTCATAGGCCGCCACCACACTCACCGCTGTCACGATGGGATCGGCACCCAGAGTTAACCCTGCTACTGCCTGCGTATCGCCCGATAATAGTGGCAATAGTAGCCGTCCCACGGCTAACCCACCCCAGGGATGGAGTGTTACCTGTTTGCCATTAATGTAATAGGAAGCGCGTTGTCCAGAGCTAAGTAAAAAGTCTCCTTCTTGATAAGCAACCTGACAGAATAGATCCAAAAGATGGCGACGTAGAGTGTTTAAATCAACGGTGGCAATTGATTGTGATACATCTGTTAACGATTGCGGAATTTTGGTCATCATTTTGAACAAACTAAGTACAATTAATTCAGGCCAATTTTAGGTTTGGGTAGACATCAAGGTCAGTTGCGCAACAACCGCTCAAGCTGTGATAACAATGGTGCATTCAAATCAGCGATAAGTGGTACATTTGGGTTTCCTATCGCAGGTTTTTGAGCCATTTTCAATTGATCGTTGTCCCCAGTTAGACAACTCTAGCGCGATCAACCGCTTCTACCAGTCCTAATCTTAGTCCTAAAAACCGGCAAGTACTTATCAGAAAGTGAGGAGTGATCCTATGAAAATGGGCTGCAAACACGCGATCGCCGGACTGGCTGGAGCGCTGCTTTCTACGATCGGTGCCACAGCCGCGATCGCTCAGGATGTGTTGTTAAGTCCGGCTCCTGTTAGATCAATTCCGAGTGGTGCGCCACTTGAGTATTACAACAGCATCCTCGACGAGTTTGACGACGCTTACTTTTCTGACGACCGCGACTTTTACAAAAACCGGACATTTCCGCGCCAACTGGATTGGGTATTTGGGATCGATTTTCCCGATCGCGAAATGTCCAATGATGGACGAGAAGTCAATCAAATCTACCGGGAAATGATGGCACGGCAGATGGCTAGTGGTCCCATCATCCGTGTCTTTGACCTACCTTCTCCCTTCTGTCAAACGTTGCGCACCCTGCCACCCGCAGATAACTGTGGGATCATCGGTTGTGGTTCGGTGGGTTGCTCCCTGTCATCGGGTATCCAACCCATTGCGCCACCTGTGATCACGCCCGTCATTCCCCCCGCCGTGGAAGCGCCACCCCCCGTTGTGCAACCCCCACAGCAGAATGTTCCGGCATTGTGGTAGCGGCAGGAAGTCAACATCAGAAACAGCAAAAGCCAACTGGGGCAGGCACATCATGACAGCGTGCCTATCTCAGTTGTTTTGCTGTGCAGCTAAGGATCGTGGATTTAATCAATCCGCAAACTGTACGGACGGGTTTAGCAGACCAATCCGCCTGTCGCAATGGATCTGACAGCAAAACCCATCCCTAGCCAACATCGAACGTATTTAAGGCTCATTCCTAAACACCTAATTTTTGCCGGATCACTTCATCTTTGTCCTTGAAGCCAACTAACACTGCCGTCCCATCTTTAACAAACAGGGGACGCTTCAGCAGCATGGCATCCTTCGCAAAGGCTTCGATCCATTCCGCATCACCCCAGGTATCCTTCTCAGTACCCAGTGCCCGGTAGGATTGACCCGACGTATTTCGCATGGGCTTAAAGCCCAGAGTTTTGACCCAGGCGGCAATCATATCTGATGGGGGTGGGTTTTCTTTGGAGTTGATGAACTCGTACTCAACACCATTGTTGCCCAGCCAGGTAAAGGCTTTCTTACAGGTGCCGCAATTGGGAATGCCGTAAACTTGCAGAGACATAACTGGAAAACGCGAGACACTCTAGACGATGAACCTTCGTAGTCTACAACTTCTCCCATTGCTGTTTCATCCGTTCGATACGTTCCAGCAGGCTTTCGTTCGATAGGCGCGAGTTGAGTCCTTCGACCAGTAACGGAAAGGCAAAGGGGGAAGGGCGTTTGGTGTCCTGCCAGACGAGGGTTAATTGGGACAGGCGATCGAGGGTTTTTGCTAACCGATGGGTTTCTAACTGTTCGGTCATCGCTTCGGTTTCTGCCTGTTGTAGCAACAAATTATCTGGTTCGTATTTGGTAAACACTTCGTAGATTAACGAAGAACTAATTTGTAGTTGGCTGGAGGTCTTTTTGGCAGAGGGGTAGCCTTTAAATACCAGTCCGGCGATCTGGGCAATACTACGAAATTTGCGTCCCGTTAATTCGGAAATATTGAGGCTGGATCTAATATCTGCATAGAGATTTTCCTGGCTGAAGAACGCCGTTGAAAATAACTCTTTGAACGGATATTTCTTAGGTGCCAGAATTTCAAAACCATAATCGTTCACAGAAATAGTAAACGTGGCGTGTTTCTGACTGGCAAAGCGATAGCCCCAGAGAAACCCTAACCCTTCATGGACAAATCGTCCCTCAAAGGGATACACATAGAGCCGTTGCCCATCACGGGTCGAACAACATTCAATCAGCAATTGGTCCGATGTTGGCAAGGCAGAGATGCGGGTCTGGGCAGACAGGATGGGCTGGAGCGATCGCAACTCCCGATTCAGGTCATTCCCTTCCCGGCTAATCTCAATTTCCTGGCGCAGATGCCGACTGAGGGTATCCGAGATTGCCAGATTGCCACCCGCCCAGGTGGGGATCACCGTTGACTTCTGACGGGCCGACTTCACATACGCCACCATGTCCTTCAACATGAAAAATTCCAACTGCTTCCCGGCAAAGAAGAAGACATCGCCCGGTTGTAGTTTGGAGACAAAACTTTCCTCCACACTGCCCACCTTGGTCTGGTTCATGTAGCGAATCTGCACCAGTTGGTTAGAGGTAATCGTGCCAATTCCCATCCGATGCAAACGGGCAATTTGGGCATCCGCAATCTTGTAGGTATCTTCCTCCAACACCACTTTGCGGTAGCGCGGGTAGGCGTTGAGACTCTTACCGCCCGTGGTAATAAATTCCAGCAACCAGTTAAATTCGTCAGTGGTCAAATGCTGGTAGGCGATCGTCGTGCGAATGTCTTGCAGGGTCGCCTCAGCGGTGAAACCGTCACCACAGGCCAGCGTCACCAGATGTTGCAGCAACACATCGTAGGGTTTGGCAAGGGGCCGACGCACCTCAATGTCACCCTCTGCCAGGCCCCGCCGAAACGCGGAAATTTCCAGCAGTTCCAGGACATTCGTCGGCAGAAAAAAGACCTCGGAGGTACCCTGGGGGACGTGTGCCGATCGCCCCGCCCGTTGCAACAACCGTGCCAGGTTTTTGGCACTGCCAATTTGCACGACCCGTTCCACAGGCTGAAAGTCCACCCCCAGGTCGAGTGATGAGGTACAAACGACCCATTTAATCGAGCCGTTTTTCAGTCCGGCTTCGATCGCCTCCCGTTCACTCACATCAATGGCGCTGTGGTGGAGGGCAATGCGATCGCCATCGTCCGGCATGGCAAAGGCGATCGCCTGATACCAGCGTTCTGCCTGAAAGCGAGTGTTCGTAAAGATCAGGGTCGATTTCTCGATGTCCAATGCGTCCACCAGCTCGGCAAACAGGTGTAAGCCGAGGTGTCCCGCCCAGGGAAAGGAATCGACCGACGCGGGCAGAATGCTGGTGATGACGGTATCCCGCTTCAGATTTGCCTGGATGATCACGGGTTCCGTATTCAGCCCCACAGCAGTTTGCGCCGCTTCCTGGACGTTGCCCAACGTGGCAGAAATTGCCCAGGTTTGCAATTCGGGACGGAGCGATCGCAGATGGGACAGGCTTAATTCCGTCTGGGTGCCCCGTTTGCTACTGAGGAGTTCGTGCCATTCATCCAGAATCACCCAGCGCAGGGATTTGAATAACGCTTTTGCCCCCTTATAGGACAGCATCAATGTCAGCGATTCGGGGGTGGTGATCAGAATATCGGGCATGTTTTTCAGTTGTCGCGTTTTCTGCGACGAACTGGTATCCCCGGTGCGCGACTCGACCCGCAACTTCCAGTCCATTTCGGCGATCGGTCGCTGGATGGATTGGG
>CAZGDE010000025.1:24762-30800 GCA_964524315.1 uncultured bacterium | reverse complement strand
TTGTATAGGTGTGTTTAACCAGTAAGGCTGCATCCGTTCAATCAAAAACTCAGTTTGTCGATGTTCCCGCAGCGTTTTTGCCAGCCAACTTAACCAGGCTAAGGTTCGTTCTGGAGATGGTTCCTGCCTCCAACGGTTTAGCCATCGGGTCAACCAGTGAGAGTTTCGACGGTTGGGCTGCCGAGTCGCATACCATTGGCTCTCAATGGGGCGTTGTAATTGACTTTGCACATAGGCAGCTAACAAATACTGGCACCGTTCCTCCGAAGTCTGGCACTCCTGCCACTGCTCAAAAGAAATTTGGTTATATGCCAGTACCATCACGCTAAGAAACAAAGGAGTTCGGGCAAGATCTAGCAAGCTTGTATCTTGACGAACACTCTCCCATAAATCTACTTGTTCCACCTCAGCGAAATAACGCTCAATCTGCTCATCAGTTAGAGGGAGCAAACAAATTGCACCATTGAGGCTGAGACGAACTCGGAGTAGCTCATATTCCTTAAGGCGACTACAGACGACTAAGCGACCTAACTGGTAAGTCTGCTGAAACTGATTGATCTGTTCAACACATTGCTCCTGGCGATCCACCTCTAGCTCATCCAAGCCATCCAATAGAGGCACAATCTGCCGTTGGTCTAAAAAACACTGACCGACATCCTTCCGAACTCCATAGTAGGAATCCAGTTCACTCACTAGCCAATCGGCAATGGACTGGCGATCATCTTTCCAGGATGAGAGGTTAAACAATACGGGAACAGGCTGACTGGCATCCGCCGCTGCTAGGTCTACAAGTCCTGAAGCGAGTTCTAGCAGGGTAGTGGTCTTTCCCGATCCCGGTGCTCCTAAAATCAGTAACCTGCCTGCAATTTCGGCTTGATTAAAGACCTCACTGATCACCGTTTCTAACGGTAGGCGAGTATCAGGTTTTTGCCCAATCTTAAGAGTTGCCTCCCAACGGAGCCTTACCTGTCTGGGCTGTTTCTCCTTGGCTAAATTAATCAGCACTGCGTTATGCAAGGAACCATCTAGCCGACCGTTAACCTCAAACTTGACATCTTCCAGTAACTTTTCACGAAGCTGTACGGCTTGCTTCTTCATGGGCATTACAGGAGGCAGGGTCTCTATCCCCTGATCTTGAGGCTGGGGATCAGGGGAAGTTACTTTTTTTCGGCAGCACCCTTAAACAATTTTTTGAGGGGCAGGAACGCGCGTCTTAGAGCAGCTTCTGTATCTAGCTCGACCTCATAAGACAATAAACCGGGCACCAACGGTAGGGCTAACTTTGCCTTTGCTGACGCAGGCGTTTTGGGCTTGTCGAGTTTGTCCCGAATTTCTCGCAACAATTGCATCAATTCAGCCGGAGTATGAGCTGGGGCAGTCGTTTGAATGGCATTAACGGCTTGGCTAACCTCAACAACAACCGTTTGTGCTTCCTCCTCCTGCACAGAAGCAGCGCCTGACGCTTGTACCAGCAACTGCCAGTACTCCCTCTCACACTGATGTATCTCTGGTAAAATCTCTTCTCTAATTCTCAGCTTAATTGCATTTTTAGCAAAGATTTCATCGGTCATAGCAAGCCGCTTTTCGGCTGCTTCTAGAGTTTCATACCTCAACTCTAGAACCGACTCTAGATGAGTCAACCGTTGATTTACATCCATAGCGTCCAGGCTTTTCTGTAAGATTGCCAATAACTCGTTCTAGGCAAGTGTACCCAAATCGCCTTACCATGTAACCAAATCGGTAACCCCCTTACCCGTCAATGTTTAACGGTTCTGCGAGGGCAATTGCCAGCTATTGCAAGCAAGCATTTGACTTGGAGAAGCTGAGCTTAGGTAGCCAATATTACTACCATAGCCTTCCTCTCTGCGTCATTACTACTGTTTACTCAATCGGGATTCGCTATGAGTCTGTTGAAAAGGTAGTCGATCGCTACTGCTCGTACTTCCAGTTACCTAAGCTTAGACCTGAAAAATGTGTCTTTCCGTGCCAGTCGCAGCAAGAGCCTATTCCTGACTTCTTACAAAAGATGATGGATTACGGGATCGATCGCTTCACCCACGAAATTTTTGCCAATCGTAATCGCACTTCGACTGTTAATGGCATCCTCAAATCCGAGGCTGTGTTTCTCTTCGCTAACGTTTTGCACAAGTACAAAATCCATTACTTTCAGGATGTACCGAGGGCGATTGCCAATCCAGACTTTGAACGAGAAATTCGCCTCATCCCCGGTCAAAAAAGTGGTCTCTCCCATGACTATTTTTTGATGTTGGCAGGTTCGGAGGACTTCATCAAACCAGATCGCATGGTTTTACGCTTCCTGAGCCAAGTTCTAGGACAACCTGTGACTATCCCAGAAGCTCAAGTGCTCATTCGCGAAGCTAGTGAAATTCTCCGCTTACAGCACCCGCAGGCTTCTCCTCGATTACTGGACTACGCCATTTGGAACTACCAACGGAGCCAAGTCGTCCGTAGTAGGCAGGTTACCGTTCGTTGAAGTTCCATTCAGTTGTCGTAACAGTTCCTGGAACCGCTTATAAAAGACATAGGTATTGTGGAAACCCCTTCTGCGGTTGCGATCGTTCCCCCGGAAGATAATCACCTCAACGCCAACCTCATCACAGATAACGCAGTTACAACCCTTCCAAGGCTTTTCCTGAAGTAGTTCCCGGTACATGCGTTCGTGCTTTACTCGCCTTTTCGCCTGGTCAACTGGGTCAACCTTCCCGCCACGCGGCAATTCCAATAGCTCGTCGTAAGCCAGCAAAGCTGTTAGGGCTTCCTCAAGATCCAACGTGCCTGCGTCAAACTCTCGCAGAGCCTTCAAAGCCCCTTGTTCAAGACGTTTCAGTGTGTCGCGATCGCTCACCTCTGCTTCCAAGAGCCGTTTAACCCTAACTCCGTGCCCATCAACGGGAGGAATCCGAGCAGCCGTAAACATCTTGCCACTCATCGTGTGATAGTTAGCTCCTGAACCGAGCCAGGCACGACGCAATGGGCTAGCGGAGTCAAAACTGGTGACTCCCAAATGACGAAAAACGGGAATTGCATTGAGTCGAGCCACTCCAAAAAGATGGAGACGGGTATTGGCAGTTAGGTGAGGACGTACCTCTTTCATAATCTCAATGATTTCTTTTGTTTGGGCACGAGCCAGCCCTCCTAATGCAATGTAGTCGTAGCCGATCCTTACGTTCTCCTTGACGGCTTCCGCATAAGTTTCAGGACTCCATCCCTGAGCTACCCCGATAGGCGTGAACGTGTATCCCCCAGCCTGATGTTTCTCAAGAAAATCTTGAGCATTTTGCATCGTTATTTCATAGCGTTTTTCCCGAAGGCCCGGTTGAGCAAACGGTCCTACAATCAGGTGATCGATGCTCACACCAAAATTGAAGCCAAAATTCTGGTAATAGTCCAAAATTTCAACAGTGTTATAAGGAGGAACATCTTCTTTGATGTATCCAAACGCTCCACAGTCCCCCATAACTGGTCCGGCGTAGCGGATGAATTTGTGGATACCGACCGCTTCGACTCGTTCCCGTTTCTTTTTGCTACTCTCCACCACCACCTTAGAAGCTAGAATGCCGTCATAGTTAGGGATGGAGTAGATTTGATGGGCATAAACCTCATCCTTATAGGGATCACGGTCTGGAGTCAGCCGATCATTTAGGAAGTCATAGTTGGGGTCTACATGGTCGTCCCATTCAGGGATGAAGTATTGCATCCCCAAGTGTAAGTTGGCAGCCGCAGGAACTTCTGGAATGGGCAGAAATGCGCTCTCTTCTACATCTTCGTCTTCTAGCTCTGAAGTCTTTGCTGTTTTTGCTTTCGATGCTTTGGCTGGTTTAGGTTGCGCCACTACTTCAGGTAACGACAATTCAAGTTGTGCGATCGCCTGAACTAGAGTTTCGGTGAATAGTTCTGGAGTTTGGTAAACCTTTGGTAGCCAATCCAAATCTTTACTAGCTGTCTCTGCAAACCGCTTAAATAGGAAACCTTTCAATCCAACCAAACCGTAGGAATACTTCTGGGCATCCTGGTTTGTTAGAGGAAGTACAAAGGTTTTGGCAGACAGCCCTTTAACGAGTTTGGCACTTCCCTGTGAGGTCAGGGCGATAATGGTTTGGTTTGGTTTGGTTTCAACAGGTAACTTAATGGCTCGTAAGTAATTGTCACCAAGCAAAAGAAATATCAGGTCGTAGTCCTGTACGGCTTGCTTTAAGGATTCATGCACGTTCAGATGTTGCGCCCATGAATCCACCTCATGCCCCTTCATCCCATTAAAGGTGACCTCATAGGGAGCGATCGCCCGATCCTCTGCAATTAGCCCATACCCGGCTGACAAAATCGCGACATCTACTGCATCCTGACCTAAGGACTGGCGCAGCAGTTGCACGCCTTCCATGAGCCGAAGGTGCTGCATCCCCGTGTACATCTTCCCGGCAGCACAAACAAACTCAGCCAACTCTGCTTCCCGTCGCTGAAGCTGTTCCGGATCTTTGAAGTCTGCCAGAGTTAGTTGATTTTCAGGCTTAGCACATTTTTCTCCAGTGCAGGAGGTAACAACGAGAACACGAGGATGGGGCATCAAAGCTCCTTACAAACAGCGACCAAATGACTAGGATACCGGAACGGAGGGGGCTAATTCCTGGCTATACAGTTCCCGTCCAATCGGCGTTGCTAAATCTGGTCTGCCTGCTTCGATCAGGGCGCGATCGCGAATTCGGCAAGAATCGCATAACCCACAGGGTTCATCTTCTCCCTGATAGCAAGACCAAGTGAGTTGAATGGGTAAGCCCAATCGCAATGCCCGTTGCACGATGTCTACTTTTGAATCCATCACCAGTGGAGCAACGAGCTTAGGCGCATTTCCTTCTAATCCAGTCTTGGAAGAGAGAGTAGCAAGGTGTTGAACAGCGTCTAGGTACTCTGGTCGGCAATCAGGGTAGCCGGAGTAGTCTACGGCATTGATCCCCAGGTAAATTGCTTCCGCTCCTTTGGCTTCTGCTAGGGAGAGAGCGATCGCCAGAAAGACTGTATTCCGTCCTGGCACATAGGTAATAGGAATGACACCAGGCTTCACACCGTTAGTAGGCACATCCATAGCCTGGTCAGTGAGAGCAGAACCACCCCACTGCGCCAAATTCACATCCACCACAAAGTGTTCCTTGATCTCCAGATGCTCAGCGACCCGTTTAGCAGCAATCAGTTCGCGATCGTGGCGTTGACCATAGTGAAGTGACAGGGCAATCAGTTCGTAACCATCGGCGATCGCCTGAGCAGCAGAGGTTGCTGAATCCAGACCACCAGACAACAAAACAACAGCTTTGGAGGCTTTCATGGTTACTCCTTATCGAATATGGGTGAATTTATGCGTCTGTAAGCTAATTCGCCATTCTGGGTGAGTGAGAACGTATTTAAAGATAAGCGCATAGCTATCCGGTGTGCCCCATTCGGGTTGGAGAAGCCGGACTGCATCAGTTGGGATTTTGGTTGCCTGATCCTCTGCCCAGGACAGATCAACCTGTTTAGAAACTACGACCTTTAGTTCACTTACCCGTGAATAAATGCTTTCGTGAGGAGGCTTGGATCGCTTAGGGGAGAAGGTAATCCAGTCGAAGCTGCCACTGAATGGGTACGCTCCAGAGGTCTCTAAATGGACTCGCAGCCCTGCGGCTCTCAATCCATTGCTGAGGGAGGAGAGGTCATGCATCAGGGGTTCGCCACCCGTAATGACAACGATCGCCGGATTTGCCGCTTTAGCCTCTGCAATCAGGTCGATAGTGAGGCGTTGAGGATGGCGACGCGCATTCCAGGAATGCTTGGTGTCACACCAGGGGCATCCCACGTCACATCCGGCTAGCCGAATAAAGAAGGCGTTTGTACCTGCCCAGACTCCCTCACCTTGAACTGAGTGGAAGGTTTCCACCACTGGCAGGACTGCTGAGTCTGTTTTAGAGGCTGAGGTAGTAGGGGTCAGACTTGTCATAACGGGTGCTCCTAGTCGTCCTCGTACTCAGCCCAAGAATTGGGCGTTTCCGACA
>CAZGDE010000025.1:0-24752 GCA_964524315.1 uncultured bacterium | reverse complement strand
ACCTTCAGCTTCACATCCGAGGGCAATTGCTTTTTCGTCTTGTCATAGATATATTGAGCAATCATCTCGGCAGTGGTTTCGTAGCCTTCGGGCAGAACCTCGTTTAGAACCGAGTGGTCAAGCCCTCCTTTGAGTAGGTCTTGCTTTGCCCAACGGAGCGTGCGGAAATCAGCAACCATAACGGGATGAGGACAATACTCCGAGGCATGAAGCTGGCTAGAGGCTGCCTCGATCCGCACCCGGTAGGTGTGCCCATGCATCCGCCCACAGGGACCGTCGTAGTCCCGGATATAGTGGGCGGCATCAAAGGTGAATTCAGTGGTGAGCTTCCACTTGGGCATATTGCTACTTTGGCTCATAGGGTTAGAGCTAGACAGATTTGTTATTTTATACCCTTATCACACTAGATATGGAATCAGTATTTAGAAAGACTACAGATGTAGCGTTTGAATTTGAGCAAGTCAAATTCAAACGCCATTATCAATATAGTAGTTCGATTGAACTAATAAAATCCCTTAGTTTAAGGATCGAAATTGCCTAATCAGAGAGGAAATAAGTTAAAACTGGATTAAAAAATTTGGTTCGGTTCCACGGGATGACTGATCTTTTGACACTAGCCATCACAGAGATCGCAAGCCCAGTCATGACCAGACTTTAAGGAACAATCGTGGAAAAGTAGGAAATAGGAGGGGTAGCTGATGGTCAGCATAGGGGATTGCTTGAGCTTGGAAGAAAGGAATACTGGGCAAACTGAGAATGATAACGCTGTTAAAAATGTCTAACATCTCTCACATCTACAGCAGCTACAGTGATGCCCTCGACTTCTTATGGGAGAAGTTTGGCGATCTCTATACTAGTCGCGCCCGCAACGCCAGCGACTTTTACCACAGTTTCTTCCATCAAATCATCTGCCCCCTCAACTACCACTTCGCTGATCCTGCCTCCCTCCGCATCCTCCACCGTCAAATCGAACGGTTCTTTGGCACTCGTCAGTTAGACTTCGTTGCAATCGATGGCACCTGCGGTGAACACTCCTTAGAGGGAACACGTCACTATGTCTTTTAGGGCTAATGGCTATTGTTCTTTCGCAGAGGTTAGTATTTTGCTTGATACTTGACCATTCTCGTTAACAGCATTCCACACTCACACTTCCTTTCTGTCCACACGGAAGAGACGATCGCAAATTTCTGTTTGCATCCAGGGCAGTTAGACAGTAAACGAATTCTGTGGCGATCACAGCCTGTGACAGAATTAAATTGCCACTTCAGCCGATGGTAAGGTGCTTCAACACAGCAGGCAGCGCAAAGGCGAATTGTATTAATCATAAATCGCTTGCGCTCGTGTTCGGGTGGCAGTGATTCCATTAACCGTTCTACGGTTTCACCACAAAAGTCACTCAGAAGAGCCAGTTCCTCCTCCGTTGGAAATGGATTAAACCGAAACTTTTCCCATCTGTTTAAAGCAATACCCAGCCCTAAACTTTGGCTCAGGCTGCTAGGGGCAGATACTGAATTTTGAAGGCGTAGTCGATAGAGATAACTGGCAATACTTTCACCTTCAAGAAGAGGGATTTGCCAAAACTTAGGTAGTTCTATCCCCGCCGCTTCTGCTGTAGGTATATCACTTGTTGAACCACTTTCCCTGGATGCTGAGTCAGTCACAGATTCAGTCCTACTGCTACCCATCGTGCAAGCTAGAAATTGGCAAGCAAACTTAATTCACTTTTTTCTTGCGTACCCCGACTTTAGGCTGCTTGCGGTTCCCCAAACGTTTAGTAAGGTTTGCCTTAGTTATTTCAAAGGTTGGTTCATCTATTCTTAGAGTGGCAATTTGACGAATGATGTCATACAGAGACTCACGTAATTTACCAGACTTTGCAAGTAGGAAATCAGGAATACCAGAAATCGACGTTAAATTTAGCCGCTGATTCTCTGGCAGGAAAAGTTCTTCCCAATCTTCAACAATTTCAATGACATCATTGAGTTCTAAACGAGGGAATTCATAAAATTCTAAGAACGAATCATGAACGCGGATATACGGAAGACTACTACGATCAAGAATTTGTTCTAGGTCAGGTGTTCCAACAAGAATTATGGCAATCTGGTGTTTTTTAGCAAGGTCAATTAGCTCATTGAAGGATTCAAGCGTCAAGTATTGAGCATTACCGACAACAAGGATTTTTGTTCCGTAACTTTTCAGCGTTTTTTGGGTGCGATCGCGTCTATCCTTTAGCGAACCAACATAGGCTAGTGGATGATTGAAGGTTTCTAAAATTGCTCCATATAAGTCTTTTGGACCGCCATACTGTTCAACTTCTGCATAGACAACAGAAGCAGGTAGTAAGAATAATTTTCCTTCAAGTTGCTTAACACGTTGTCTTTGATAATACTGACAGGCTCTGTGCAAACCCGATCCTTCCGGTGCTGTAACGTAACCGCAAGCTCGGCGATCGCGCTGGTTATCAAGCCACCTGAACAGTTCCTCATCACTATCCAGTACTAGATAGGGATTCGCGCTTCCCAAGCGTTCAAACTCGGCTTGCTGTTCTGGTGATCGACGTGATTCCTCAGCAGGCTGAGGAGAAGGAGCCTGCTGAGAATGAGACAAATCGTCGTAGGCTAGATTAGTCTGCGCCATGAAATTACCAGTTAGAACTTACAAACTCCGCCCAATTTTGAATGCCTCTCCTGGGGCGCTTCGGCTTAGCTCTGGTAATTATGTTACTACTGTCCTCGCTAGATGTGGAGTTTACAGCACTTTCAGGGGAATCTGATAGATCGGAAGCAGGCGGATCAGAGCTTGGGGATGTCAACTCCTCATTGCTACCGTCTTGCCGTGATGGCTGCTGCGTTTCTGAGTGCATCCGCTCTAATTCCTTTTCGGTTGAATATTCGGTTGAATCCTCATCCTCATTGTTCTGAGGAAACAGTTCAACCACTTTGGACTGATTAGATTTCTGTGATTGCTCCTCATGCGCTTTTTTGCGGCGATGTCTTTTTGATTTGCGCTTCTTCTCCACAAATTCAAACAAATTCAGCCGTTCCTGTAACAGAGCAGTCTGATCAATCTCTAACTCCTGTTCACGGAATTTTTTACGTCTCCAAAGTAATTCTGCGAGAGAAAGCTGTTTGACTTCTGCATCCCTAGCCTCTACTACGCCAATATACTCACTAGGTTGACCATCCTTTGAATAGGTATAGGCAAGCAATCTAATGATATTTCGCTGATCGTATCGTAAGCAGATTCGATCGCCCTCGTACCCAGCTAAACATTCCCCTTTGTACACAAGCTTCTTGAAGCGCACACAGCCATACTTCTCGACCTTGCGACGGATGACTTTCATGAGACAAATGTCTAGCTCACGCTCATTAAGTTCTTCCGGTTCTACTAGCAGTGAAGTCTTCCAACGCTCGATACGTGGCTGGGCTAAACCACGCCCATAGGTGTGTCTGTTGTAATGATCAACAAAATACCTTACCAAAAGTATTTCCAGTTCATGGATTAATATGGAAGCCGTTTTTTCTGCCTCCGGCGGGCGCTCCTCGACACATGAGCCTGTGTAGCCAGGCAGCAAGGACAAAAGCTCTTTATTAATCTTGTCGAAAATGGTCTCGATTAATCCTCCTGCTGATGGAACAGCGCGCAGGCGCCTTTGAAACTTTAGTTGCAGCGAAACGAGCTTTAAATGCTCAGATTTAAATTCCTTAGCACGGTCAGTAACTAAATAATCTGGAATGCCGCAAACGTACCATTTCTCCAACAGCCCGTATTCAGATCCGTACTCCTTGGGCAGAATTGCATGACGCAAGGCTAGAGAAACTTCGTGTGAACCTGCTGCCTCCAAACCTAAGTAAAAACCAACAACACAGCCAGAGTAGCTGTCCATAACCAATGTGAGGTAGGGACGACCAATCACTTCACCGTTCTCATCAACGATCAAAATGTCAAGTTTTGTATGGTCAACCTGCCACACCTGATTGCTATGGGTCAGGACGATAATTTCATCTGTTGTCTGGATAATTTGCCCTTCTGCTGGCAATCCTGGATGACGAACTCTTCGCTCTTCTTGAGCAAGGTGACACTTAATCACTTTATAGACAGTCATATGAGAGGGATGCTTGCAGGCGATCAGGTCTTCAAGTACTTGCGGGTAGTCCTTAAATTTTTCGGCATATTTCTTTCCTCGAAGTTTCTCACCCTCTGAGGCAAGGGCTACTAAATGTTTGTGCACCTGGTTTCGATTCCCCCGTGATCCATCTTTCCGACCCCATTTGTATGTAGCCACGATGAAATCGAACCATTGCTTGGAAATTACAAACTGCCCCTTATTTTTTCGACCGACTCCGAGACTTGCGACACCGCCAGAAGACAACAGTCTTTTTAACTTCCGATTAATGGTCTTCTCGCTCTTATTGAGTCCGATCACTGCATTCTCGATCGCCTCTCTCCTTGTCTTCCTATTGGGTGCTTGGCGAATGGCATCGAGAAAATCAATCTCCCTCTGAAGCTCAGGGGTAATCTCGTTGAGCAAAAGATGACGCACCTGATTATCCTCAATTGATAAAATCTCAGGAGTTTCTACATTTTCAAACAAATTTGTATTTGAAGATACAGATAAATCAATTATTTTGTGCATAAATCCATTCCAGTGAAGAAAAAGGACATCATTCACTTTAAAGAATTTGCAGATTTAGGACACCATTCGATTTAATTCTAGAGAGAGTATATAAAATCCAAAAAGGAGCCTGAAATGAACTTCCTGTAGAGATTTCAAGCTTTTTTCTTTCGTTGGTTTTTGGACAAAATCGCTTTAAGGGTTGGACAAAATCACTTTAAAGGACACGGGAGGACATTGATTTGTACATCGAGATTCGTGGAACGATCGCGGGACTCATCGACATCCTCAAGGACATGAACACCCTCACGCCAGAAATGCATACAGAATCAGGCTTTGATGAAATATTCCAAGCCGTTGAACACAAACTGGCAGAGTAGGAATTTATTTTTGAATCAATTAGCACCTATCACTGTAGGGACAAATGGCATTTGCAGAAACTCTCCTTAACGCTAAGGGGGCGGGTTTCGGCTACGCTCGATTCACCCCCTAGCGAGGGTGATCTCAAGCAGACAGGGGAAAACCTGCCGCTAACAACCAACCAAAGAACAACGCAGAGCCGATCGCATACACCCATACGCGATTTAATAAACCTGCCACCAGAGATAAAATTCCCATCAGTGGCGGAAAGAGTGGCAGGAGAAGAAACATAAAGCCCAATTGGGGCAGGAAGTTAAGTGTCAGGACAAAGCCACCAATTAAGGCAATGCTTTGTCCCAACCACCAGAGAACACGTTTACCAACGCCAATATGTTCCTGCACAATTCCCGCTGCCAGAAACCAGGGAAGACACGCGATCGCCACGGGCAACCAGACCCTCAACCGAATTGGAATCAGCCACCACTGGAGCCAGACCACCTGTGCCATTGCCCCAAAGGCAACCCAAAGAATAACAAACAGCAAAACTCCCAACCCCACATTACGCAGGGTCAGGCGCGGTAGACGTGCCAGCACCCCCAGCCAGGTTAATCCAGCGACCAGAAACCAGACACCAACCGCACCACCGACTTGCACTCCCCCCAAATTTTGGAGGTCAAACTTCTGGCTCAGCAATACCAGTCCTGCGGTTGCCGCTAATGGTGCAGCAATTAAACCGGCCCATCGTCGCAGGGGCGCTCCTTTCGTCGCAATCGCTTGAGGATCGGTCAACAGGGGGGCGATCGCCGCCAAGCCCACTAACCAGCCCAATAGATGTAAGCCGTACCAGGCCATGCGGCGATCGTAATAGCGTTGACTGGTCAAATCGCGGTATTGGCTATTATTTGTGCTGCTAAATGTTGCATCGAGCCAGCGTAACGCTGCCTGATGACTGCCATCACTGAACAAAATCGTGATGTGTTCGACACCCGGAATGACCACTAGTTCTCGTCCCTGTCCTGCTGCCAGATCAGCATTTGCGCCCCCTGCCTGGGTTAGCAGACGTTCGGCATTGGTGACAAAGCGGCCCTCGCCACTGCCGGCCTGTAACTGCAGATTACGGGGCACTTGAGGCGTGACATTCGCTCCAGTTGGAGAAATAGCCACGGTTGCCGCAAAGCGATTGGGGCTACGAATTCCTGCATTCATCACAATCCCGCTACCCATCGAATGTCCCAACAGTGCCAGACGATTTGGATCAACCTGGGGTTGGCCTAAGAGAGCCTGCAGGGCGACATCCAAATTCTTCTGTAGTTCGTATCGCTGTAACCGGGTTGGATTCGCCCCATGTCCATCAAAATCCCATAGCATTACTGCATAACCTGCGTGAGCCAGAACATGCCCATAGCCCAGCATGAGTTGTTTGGAACCCGCAAAACCGTGGGCGACCAGAACACCAGGAACTGCCTTCGCTCCTTGCGGGGTAAGGTAAAGGAGAGGCACATTATCTTTTTGGAGCGATCGCACCTCTAAGCCCGATCGAGACACTGCAATCCCCAACCAGGAGGTAATGATCAGCAGGATTGCCAGTAGCAGGAGTCCCAGTCGTTTATTGTTCAATTTCACAGGCCGCCGCCAATCTCTAACCATCACCTACAGGTATAGCGCCTAACCTTCACGCCGTTATACTGGCGGTAGAAGCAGAATGGCATCGCTGACTGGATTCTGTCAACAATCGCGCTAGTCAAAGCATCGAACTGATTTAATTCCCAGCCCTACGTTAACTTAACCAGAATAGATTGATCCTCCACTTTCACCGTGTAACTCGTTAACCCTTTCGCAGCAGGCCCTTGAGCGACCTGTCCCTGTGCATCAAATTTCGCGCCATGACAGGGGCAAACAAATTGTTTTTGGATCGTTTCCCACTTCACTGTGCAACCTGCATGGGTACAGGTGAGGTTGAGGGCTCCAATCGTTTGAGGCTGAGCCGCACTTCCAACCAAAATGAGTGGTGTATTACCCGCTTGGACTGACAGTTTACCACCAGCTTGATCTAACTCAGACAAGCTACCCACTGCCACAAAACCATCAGCCCGTGGCTTAACAGCCATACGTTTGGGGTCACAGGCTGCCAGCAGCGGGAACAGCGTACTGGTAAGCCATCCCAATCCGATCCAGCGAAAGAAAACCCGGCGCTTCATAAGTTAGATATTGATTGACTAGACATTGATTAGACATCGATTAGACGTAGAGTGCGATCCACCGCAACTAGAGGCAGCCGCAATTTAATCAACACGAACAGTACCGATATTGCCGATGTTGCTGATTCCAAAGATGAATTGAAACGTCGTTCCCATCCATCCTGCTAATCAGCACCATCATATTGCCCACTATACCCTGTTGCCCACTATACCCTGCCCGGTTATTAACCCGGCAAGATTTACTCAGGCCATTGCTGCGTGACACTGGCGCTAACAGCACCCTACGCCGGTATGTCAGGTTTTTGATTGTCAGGTTAATCGGTTAACGATGCAGCATCAACTAACCAATATCATTTGACAGGCCCAGGTAGAACATTTTAACGAGACGCAATCCCAGCAACAGTGAGGACTTACCTCAACCACTTACACCCAGCAGACAAACCACCTCGCCCTGGTCAACGCACATGTCACCAATAAAAAATCATATATGCAATCATAAAAGCATCAATCAATCATGAAGGAGGGATAACCATTCAATCAACGTTTTTCAATCAATGCTCCAAATGGTAACCAGGACGGCAATCAGTACTTCCAGCCCTTCTCTTACCTCGACATTGAACTATTTTTTAATTAGTCTAAACTCCAGTTAATTGTTCCACTGCAACAAAGGAAATGCTTCCAGGTATTTCAACCCTGAACCAGTGTTAAACAAAACTACTCGTTCATCCCGATCAACCACACCCATGTCAAGTAATTGCTGCAAAGCTGGAATACAGGCTCCCCCCTCCGGCGCAGCAAACACGCCTTCCGTTGTGCCCATCAGTTTGACACCTGCCAGCAATGCTTCATCTGTGACTGCGATCGCGGTACCACCACTCTGGCGCAAAATATTTAACATGATGAAATCACCGATCGCTTTGGGAACGCGCAAACCAGACGCGATCGTGTGGGCATGGGGAATATCGGCTCCGATTGATAAACCATCTGCAAATGCCTGGGCGATTGGGGCGCATCCTGCCGCTTGCACACTCACCATCCGGGGACGGTACCTGCCAATCCATCCCATCGCTTCCATTTCATCAAACGCTTTCCACATACCAATTAACCCAGTCCCGCCGCCGGTAGGGTAGAGAATGACATCAGGTAATTCCCAATTCAACTGTTCCGCCAGTTCGTACCCCATCGTCTTCTTACCTTCTACCCGGTAAGGTTCTTTCAAGGTGGAAACGTCAAACCAGCCCTCAGCAGCTTTCCGTTCTGCCACAATGCGTCCACAATCGGTGATCAGTCCGTCAACTAAAGTGACATGCGCCCCCGTTTGCTGACACTCAATCACATTTGCTTTAGGGGTGTCTTTGGGCATGAAAATAAACGCTTCCAGTCCTGCCCGCGCTGCATAGACCGAAAGGGCACTGGCCGCATTTCCGGCAGAAGGAACGGCGAGCTTTGTTGCACCTAATTCCCTGGCCATCGATACGGCTGTTGTCATTCCCCTTGCTTTGAATGATGCAGTTGGATTTTGCGATTCATCCTTGATGTAAAGGTGGCTCAAACCCAACGTTTGCCCCAGGCGATCAGCCTTGAGCAACGGAGTCATGCCTTCACCCAAGGTTACCCGATTTGCCAGGTCATCCACTGGCAACACTTCTGCATAACGCCATAGATTCAGTGGGCGATCGCGCAACGACTCTGGCGTAAGAGTTGTCCTGGCTTGGTCAAGATCATAGGCAACCATCAAGGGTTTGCCACAGACGCACAGGTTGTGGAGTTGGCGAGGTTTATAGTTTTTGTGGCAAAACGAGCAATACAGGTGAGTAACATTCATTACGAATCTACGATGCTCAAATGTAATACATTGGATTTTTCCGTTTGCGATTGTCGCGACGCTGGCATAAATCCTGCAGAGTATATCTGCGCAGCACCTCCTGGGATGACGAATCCGCCTGTTGCCAAACTTCCCGTACTAGTTCTCGCTCAATTGAAACACTATCCTGCCCAATTTGTTCTTTCCGGGTTCGACCACTTCGCTCGTGGGTGTTACCTTCAATCAAAGCAATGATTTCCAGCACGGTAATTTGCCAGGGATCGCGAATTAAAACATAGCCACCTTTGGCTCCCCGTTGACTCTGCACGACCCCGCCCCGACGCAACATGGTAAAAATGTGTTCCAGATATCGTTCGGGGATTGCCTGTCTATCAGCAATCTCATTAATTGTTAGTGGCCTGGTGGAGTCTGGATGATTGGTCAGTTCCATCAGTGCCAATAGAGCGTATTCCACCTTTGCGGAAAGCTCCAGGAATGAGTAAAGCCCACCGTTGCCATTGGCAGTTGACATAGTTCAGTTTTCCGATAAACTTACCGTATTTTAAGCGCAAACTCCAGAACACCACTGACAGGTATTCAACCATCACTGAAAGCAATATACTGCAACTTGATAGATTTACTGTATTTTTAAAGTAAAATCCCTCATAAACCGATATGATTACTGGCATATGGTTGCAATGCCTCGGCTAAGACGTAGATGCAGTGGGCGATCGCTGCGGTTAACAATTATTCAAATAATGTAGAGACTGCATGACCCTGGAACAATTACGCATTTTTTTAACGGTTGCCGAGCATCTGCACTTTACGAGGGCCGCAGAAACACTCTTCATTACGCAGCCTGCGGTCAGTGCAGCCATTCATAGTTTGGAGGCAGAGTATGGCGTCAAATTGTTTCACCGGATTGGACGGCGGGTTGAAATCACCTCTGCTGGCAAGCTGTTGCAAATTGAGGCCCAAAAGATTTTGGAGCAGGTTGCCCTCACAGAACGAAATCTACGCGAACTGAATAGTCTACAACGGGGCGAGCTAAATCTAGGGTCAAGTCTGACGATTGGCAACTACTGGTTACCAGACAAGATCAGCCAATTCAAACAAAAGTATCCCGGCATTAAGGTTAACTGTACCCTGGGTAATGCCGAGGAAATTAGCGATGGTACAGCAACCGGACGCTTCGATCTGGGACTGGTCACAGGGGAAATTAAGCCAGCACTGAAGAGTTTGCTCGATCAAGAAGTCGTCGGGAATGAACGATTACAGATCGTCGTTGGGCGATCGCATCCCTGGTTTGATCGCCACAAAATTACCATTGAGGACTTACTAACAACGTCCTGGGTCATGCGGGAACCAGGTTCAGGGGCACAACAAATGTTTGAGCGGGCCTTAAAAATCTGGGGGGTAGACGTTTCCCATCTCCAGGTGGTTCTGATGCTTAACAGTAGTGAAATGGTGAAAGCCGTGGTGGAAGGGGGAATTGGTGCGGCGGCACTGCCGGAGTTAATGGTGCAAAAAGAACTACGATTGGGTGTGTTAAACGCAGTTCAGGTGCTTGATCAACGGTCTGGCACACCCGCTTTACTGGATATTGTCCAACCCATCTGGAAGTTGAAACATCGACAACGCTTTCAAACTCAGATTATGGTGGCGTTTGAACAAATATTGCAAAGTGCGATGGCGATCGCGAGTTAACGTGAATTCATCATTTGACTGGTTTCGATCAGTTGCTTCACGTCTAGCAACTTCGTACCGTCACCACCAACGATAAAGGGCAAGTTCCCATTCCATTTTTCAATTACCTGCCGTTGTAATAATTCGGGCGTCAAACTTTCCCGTAATAAGCGTTGCGCCTCCGCTTCGCCCTGGGCCAGGTTAATCCGTGCTTCCGCTTCTTTGAGTGCTTTCAATGCGACAAAGTCAGCCCGTTTAGCTTCCTGTTCTGCGACCTGTTTTGCCTCAACTGCATCACTAAACCGTTGGGAAAAGTGGACATGCACCAGCGAAATATCATCAACCGCAATATGATAAGGCTGTAATCGTTCCGTCAATGCCTGATCAACCCCAGCTTTTACCTGCCCACGCTTGGTAATGATCTCTTCGGCTGTGTACATTGCCATCACTGCTTTCAGCACCTCTTCAACCGCCGGACTGATAATTCGTTCGATCACAGCTTGCTTATTGCCAATCTGCTGGTAAATCAGGTGAGTTTCAGCGGGAATAATATGCCAGTTGAGCGCCACATCTGCATAAACATCTTGCAGATCTTTAGAAGAAGCTTCTGCGGAAATTTCCTGACTTTGCACCCGCACACTCATTTTTTCAACTGAATAAACAATGGGAATAATGGGGTGAATTCCTTCATTCAAAACAACATTTTGTACTGCTCCAAATTTCATCAATACCCCCCGTTCACCCGCATCGACAATCACAAAAAAACTGGAGAGTAGCGCTAGAAAAAGTAGTATAAGAAACACTTTTGCTGCGGCATAAACATCTCTATTACCTTTGCGGCTTAACTTTACCGCTACGTCCGGACTTGGAGACGGCAGAGGCGGTGAAACGGACTTTAATACATTATTCATGTAAGCTTAATTCCTCTTTCTTAAGTCGGAATTGGGGAGATTTAGCTAATTAAAATTTAACCTTTTTGCAATATACAACAATACACCAAAGGTCAAATTTTCTTAACATATAGAATGCTATTTCATAACTTTTAAGAGGATTTTGTAGAGCTAAATCCTTAATTTTGGTAGGATTCTCAGCTTCAATAAATTCAATTTATCGTTTTAACAAAAAAGAGTATTTGCTTCTATTGGTTGGGATCAGTACAGTTGGCTATACCGTTGCAATTAATTTTACAAAGTCATCATTTATTCATTTTTCCATCCTGTCACTCTTCACTGATTTGAACTTAATAGTTTGGAAAACTTCACCATGACCAGTGAAATGCGTATCTATCCGTTTGAGCAAAGCACGCATGGCTTAAAACCAGATTGTCTCTCGTTTGGAGAGGTGTTAGCTCAATCGTTTGCTGTCATTGCGCCAACGACAATTCCGGCTTCTAACTTGGGGCTGATTGTGGCACTTGCAGGAAACGGTACCTGGTTGAGTTTTCTGATTGGGTTGGTTGGATTGGTACTGGTCAGCATTAACATCAATCAATTTGCCAGTCGTTCAGCCTCTCCCGGTTCGCTCTATTCCTATATCGTCAAAGGACTGGGGCCAATGGCCGGTGTGGTTTGTGGCTGGTGTCTGGTGCTGGCCTATCTGTTTACAGGTATGTCAGTTCTGTGTGGTTTTGCCAACTTCAGCCATATCCTGCTGGGTCATTTAGGCATTCACCCCGCCAACATTACATTACTGGCGATCGCCGCCGGAATCGCCTGGTACACCGCTTACAAAGACATTCAGCTTTCGGCTGTCGCGATGTTTTGGCTGGAAGGGTTGTCATTAGGACTAATTACCGCTTTGGGGATCATTATCTGGGCACACACGGGCTTCGCGCTGGACTGGTCGCAGTTCTCCCTGGAAGGAGCAACCCCCGGTCATATCGCCACGGGGTTGGTGCTGGTCATGTTCAGTTTCTCTGGGTTTGAAAGTGCCACATCCCTGGGTGATGAAGCGAAAAATCCGTTGAAAACCATTCCCAAAGCGGTCATGGGCAGTGTCGTCCTGGCGGGTTTATTCTTTACCTTTATGAGTTACGTTGAGGTGCTGGGCTTTCGGGGAACGGGTGTCGCAATCACAACAGCCGAAGAACCATTGGGTTTTCTTTCCCGCCAATTAGGACTGGGAGTGTTGGGCGAACTGGTCGCACTTTGTACTCTGGTTAGCTTCTTTGCCTGTGTGATTGGTAGCATCAACCCCGCCGCCCGAATCTTCTTTCTAATGGCTCGTCATGGCTTGTTCCATGCCCGGTTAGGAACTGCCCATGCAGCCAATCGTACCCCTCACATTGCCGTATCCCTCTGTACGTTAGTAATGTTCTTAGTTCCGGCAGGGATGTCGATGTTTGGCATTCAGCTATTTGAGAGCATGGGCTACTTGGGGGCAATTTGTAGTTATGGTTTCTTAACCGTTTACATTTTGATTTCCATTGCGGCTCCTGTTTATCTGTATCGTCTGGGTAAGCTCCGCAGGCGTGATATTGGCATCGCTGCATTATCCGTCATGTTTATGACCATTCCCGTGTTAGGTAGCGTTGGGATTCCCGGCAGCAAGATGTTTCCACCTCCAGAAGCTCCTTATAATCTGTTTCCCTACTGGTTCCTGCTCTATATCGTGGTGATTTGCAGTTGGTTTATCTGGCAAAGATTGCGATCGCCGGAGATCGTGCGCTCAATGAAACGAGGAATTGAGCGAATTCATGCCCAGTTTGAGGAACCGCCTTCTCCCTATACGCGCCTCAACTCCATACACATTGATGAAGACTGATTTTTTGCGGTCAATCACAATAAGGACAATGCAAATGAATGAATTAGTGCCAGCAATTTCTACCGGGTTTACAGCATTTACCGCAACCAACCTGGATGACATTGTGATTCTGCTGTTGTTCTTTTCCCAGGTCAGTGCCGTGTTTAAGCGACGGCACATTGTGGCAGGTCAGTATCTCGGTTTTGGGGCACTGGTAATTGCCAGCCTTCCTGGTTTCTTCGGTAGTTTGGTGTTTCCCCGTCCCTGGATCGGCTTGTTGGGCATTGTCCCAATTGCTATTGGGATCAGTCGCTTACTCAATGCAGAGAACGAAGAAGAAACACCGGCAGAAGAAATTCGGCCTGCTGCAACAGTCTGGAATGCTGGTTTTTTATCACCTCAAGCCTACAGCGTTGCGGCGGTGACCTTTGCTAATGGTGGCGACAATATTGGCATTTATGTCCCCCTGTTCGCCAATAGTACCTGGGAAAGCCTGGCAGCAATTTTAGGTGTATTCTTCTCGCTGGTCGGGGTTTGGTGCTATGCCGCCTGTCAGTTAACGCGCATTCCCCTGATTGCAGAAACCCTGACCCGTTATGGCAATCAACTGGTGCCATTCGTGTTGATTGGATTAGGAATTCTCATTCTGGTAGACAGTCACACCCTGGAAAATCGGGGGTTGGCAACCCTGGCACTTGCCATTAGCGGGTTAGTGGTGCTGATGTTGTTACGAAATAGTGGCCGTACCTGGGGAGCGAAACCGGAAATTGAACAGTCTTAATTCCCCAGTTTTTGAACGTTTGAAAGGAGATAGTCATGACACTGATTAAGGTGCTACTCATTGCATTGGTTCTGGTAATGAATTTTGCGATCGCCCAACCATCCTGGGCCGACCGGGGTAAGTTTGTGAAAAGCCCGGATTATGCTGAAGTGACCCAGGCGATCGCAGATCTGCTAAAAACCAAAGATTCACCCAATCAGCCAGCAACTGCCGAGATCCAACAAAAACTTGCCAATCTTCAGTTCCAGAAATACATTTTAGAAACGGCTGAAGAGTCTTCCCAGTGCGCCAATCAGACAGGTAAAACACTGGCAGTCTATGCCCAACCAGAAAAAACACCCGCCTCGCAACCACCCACCCTCTACTACCTGGGTGATGGACAGGTCACAGATGATGATTTCGAGTGCAAAGGGATTTATTTACCGACTGAAACAACAGTTAGCTTTTCACCCACCAATTCCCCGGAACAAGCATTGACAGAACCTCTAGCAATTCGTATTGTGAATGGAACTCAACTCATTGCAACAACGAATCCAGATACAGGTGTCGTTGAATTGAATGTGCCACCGATGCAGACATTCAAAACGGGTGAAGGGAATTGGTCAATCCCAACACTAACGCAAACAGAGATTGATGCACAGCCAGTGAATGCACCAGCAGACTGAGCAAATCTCTGTAGGGGCAGGTTTTGCCGCTAAATGAACAATAGTTCCACCAGAATTTGCTAAACCTGCCCCTACAATCGCTCGCATCTGCCCAACAATCTGTTTAATTCACCAGGTATTGGGGTGCAAAGGCCAGGTTTACTGTTGTAAGTGATTGAAAGGGCAAATTCATGTTACTGTCGTTCAAACCTAAATCCAATTCAGAAGTGACGGAACTGGCGAAGAGGCGAAATCCGAATCGGATTCGCGATCATTTAGCAAATGAGCGTACTTACTTGTCATGGATGCGGAGCGCGATCGCCTTAATGGGATTTGGTGTACTGATTGTACGATTGCGAATTCTGCGTCCTCCCTATGCACCCCAACCCCCCGGTAACGGTTGGAAGTTAGGTTTAGCCTTTGCGATCGTTGGTCTACTGGCAGTATTGCTTTCGACCCAACACTACTTTGCCGTGCGCGATGACATTGAAGAAGACACCTATGAACCGCCCGATCGCTGGGTGCTTCTTGCCAGTCTGGCAATTTTAATTCTGGGTGCTGGCGTTATTTATTACGTCTTCACGATTCCACTAGAATCAATGGGCGCAGTCATTTTGGAATAGTTATTAATCATTAGCCATTGGTCACTGGTCATTTGCACCAAAAACAATGACGAATAACGAATGCCAGATCATGACCCTATTGTTATTAATTGTTAATAATATTGATGTCTTGGATTTGATGTTTCCTGAGGGTGGATCAGCAAACTAACACCGATCGCCCAGGCCAGGGACAACATCCACCCTGCCAGAATATCGCTGGGAAAGTGAACACCCAGATACAATCGTGTCCAAGCAATCACGGTAATAAATACGCTCCCTGCAACCAGTACCCACCAGCACCAACGGCTGCCTAAAGTCAGAATGACCAGAACGGCAACCAGAGACATGCTAGACATAGCGTGGCCGCTAGGAAACGCATAATCCAGTTTGTGGACGAACATCTCCCATAGACTGGGGCGTTCCCGTTGGAATACCATTTTTGCGGTGCGGTTGATAGCAATGTTGCCCAGTAGTGTAAAGGCGAGATAGGTAAGCGATCGCCAGCGTCGCAAATGCACCAGCAGCAGGGCGACCAGTGTTGCGATCGGAAACACGCCCCAAAATACCCCAAACTTTGACAGGATATACACAAACGGTGCCCAGTCAGGGTCAGACATTGTATGAACCGCTTGCAGGATGGGAATATCCCAGAGAAACCCTTTCCCGTGTTGCCATACGCCCACAGCCAGCAATGAGAAAATTCCCAGCGGCAAATAGACTCCAAGTAGCAACGTTAAAAGAAAGCGATCGTTCTTAATCAAAATGGGTTCCTCCCCCGCCCCGCCGAAACCAGATAGTTTATGAGATTTCATCCTGTGGAAAATTGATTGTGGTTAAATTTCTGATCGATCAAATATCTGTAAAATCTTTTTGACGACATCCTACGCCGTATGTGCCAGTTTCCAACTCACCATCACCAGGAGCATATATACGGCAAATCGGAGCAGCTTTTGCGGAGCAATCTTACAGAGCTTCGCGCCTAGCAAAACCCCCGGTACGGAACCAGCCCAGATTGGTAACACCAGACTCCAATCAACTGTGCCTAAACTTAAATGCCCCAAGGAAGTGAACAGGAGTAAAATTGCCGCCTGCACCAGATCCGTGCCCACCAGCTTATGAGCATCTAACCGAAAAAACGCGATCAGCACCAGGGCAAACAACGAACCTGACGAAACACTGGTCAAGCCGACCACACAGCCTAAAACAGCGCCAATGGTAACGGTTAAAGTCTTTCCGAAAGGGGTTTCAAGCTGAATGGCAGGAAGTCCGGGTAACTGCCATTCAGGAGCGAGGATCAGCAGTAAGAGTTGGATGAGCGCAATCAGCGTGACAAACAGAATTGCAAAACCGATCAAGCGTAAGAGTAATGCATTCAGGTCAACGGTATGGGATTGTTTGAGTGCGTGCAAAATCCCGACTCCTGCCAACGCACCGGGAACACTCCCCGTTGCTAACCACCGCACCACGTTCCAATCCAATGTTCCTTGCTGCCAGTGCTTCCAACCACCTACGACTTTCATCAACGTGGCGGCAACCACATCCGAACTGATCGCGATCGCAGCTGGCACCTGAAAAACGAAAATCAGCATGGGCGTGATCAAAGACGCACCGCCAATCCCGGTTAAGCCCACCACAATTCCGACCCCAAAGCTGAGGAACGACAGGAGCAGCGTATCTGTCATAACATCTCCTATCAATTACCAGATCGGGCGGTGGATAGTAGGGCACCCAAATTGAGCGCTTCTTCCGTAGGCAGGAAGGCAGAAAGGTCAATGATTTTCAATTGCACAACCAGCACAATCACAAGGGTGTAGACCGTGGAAGTGGCTACACCCGTCAAAAGCTCCCTGGCAAAATTACGCTCTTTTGATTGGTTTTGCAGGACATCGATCGCCCCAAACTGCATCATCACAATGCCGACCAGATTAGAGAGCCAGTAACCGGCGATCGCTCCTGGCAAAAAGAAATCAGCGGAAATTAACCGACATAAATAACCGAACCCATACGCTACCGGCAGATTAATAATTAGGTCGTTCCACCAGCAAAGAGGCGACAGCAGGTAACCAACCAGCATTAAAAACCCACCCCGCAAACGTTTTAGGAGCGGTTGACGATTAACTGTCCCTCTGGAACCATCCTGTTCCTGAGTAATGGAGGACGGTTGAGCCAAATCTTGCACACCATCAACTTGATTCATATTAAGTACAGTATCTCCATGCGCTTACCGTATTTTATCAGTTCTTAAACGAAAACACTAAAAGTCGATTGTCTTACCGTATTATTTTTGTCTATCTAAAGTACTCATTCAAATGAGTTTCCATGACGAATCCCCTGCAATCCTCCGCCATTGGTGGAAGATTACAGGGGGTCTGTCAGGAAGAGTCTTGAGATACTAACGGACTGTCAGGAACTTTTCTAAGCTAAAGCTGTGTTGATGCTGCTTATGACGATACTTGCCTGCTGTTCAGCAGTTCCAACTATCGCCTGCCGGATTGGGTTTACCAATCACCTGAATCTGGAATGACTCCAGATAGCCCAGACCCCGTTTAATTTGCTCAAACGTACCGCGCAACTCCAGATCAAAACATCCTTCTTTCTGCGTATTGTGTTCCAACATTGCTCCGGTAATGTTGACGATTAAGCCATAGTCAGAAATCAGCCGGGAAATCATTGGCTCCTGCTGGTAGCGAGCAGGAATGTATAGACGTACACGCAGTTGAGTAATATTCGTTTGTTTGAATCTAGAAGATGCAGAAAAAGTTTTCATCTTTCGCTCAGGTAGCAGTCGCATTAATTTGACCGAATAACTGGATCGAAGTAATTGGAATGAACTATTTTAATCAAATTAGTTTGACCAAACTAGTTTGATAGTTGGAATAACGGACGTAAACGTAACCCAATCACGGTTCCAGCGATCGCACAACCAATCCAGATCCAACCATGCAAGCTGGTTGAGGCAATTCCACCAAAGAAGGCGCTGACATTGCAACCATAGGCAAGAAACGCACCATAGCCCATAATCGCACCGCCTAATACTGTTGCCGCCAACGACCAGCGGGAAAATTGCAGCTTGAACGCTATCCGACCTGCCAGAGACGCGGCCAATAATGCACCTAAGACAATGCCCATATTCATCACCGAACTAACATCAGCAAATACTCCCCGATTAAGAGACTGTTGAGCTGCCTCAGTGCTCCAGAAAGGGCTGGAGGTTGAGTCCCATCCCAGGAAATTGGCAACTTCAGCAGCCCAGAGCGCAAATCCCCAGGTAATTCGCCAGGGTTGACCAGATAGTATGAGCGTGAGCCAGTTGAGTACAGCCAGGGCGATCGCACCCGCAACTAAAGACCAGGGGCCACGTAAGAGAGAAAAAATGCGAGGTGAATTTGGCAACTCAGTTCTGGCATGATCATCTCTGGCATTGCTCCACCAACGCAACCCAAATGCCAGTAGGGCAAACAGCACAAGTTGCACCAAGACTGCCCCTGCCCAACCAATACTGGTACCGAGGGCGATCGGCGGGGTCGCAGGTAAACCAGCCCATAACTGCCGCGTCAGGCTTGCCCCGAACGCCCCCAAACAGAAGGTAACCAGCGTGATCACCATTGGCAAACTACCACCACCAATGGTGTAGAGAGTGCCACAACCACAGGCACCCCCCAACTGCATCCCAATCCCAAATAGAAACGCGCCGATCGCTCCCTGTACCCCGACGGGCGAAATAGCGCCCCGAATCGTTTGGTCAAACACGGCACCACGAGCCAGAATCGGGGCAAACAGAATTGTAGCGATCGCCAGCATAACTAACTGCGCATATATTCCCCGCACATCCCGATGCACCAGAAGTTTGCGGTAAGCCGACGCAAAGCCAAAACTGGCATGGTAAAGCGCAATGCCCAGCAAACCACCGATGAGAAAGAGAACACTTTGTTTCCAACCATAGCGGCTGAGTGCAATCGCCCCGGCAGTAAACAGAGAAAGCGCGATCGCCACCAGGACACGCTGCGATCGCACAGGGGTTGGGAATGAATCAGTCTGAATCACTTCTTTGGCGGTTGTTTAGGAGGATCGGATGGGGGTGGATCGCAACTTGCCTGAGCCGCAGGCTGATCAATCGTATGTATCAGGAAACTGGCACCCAGGCTGATCACTAATGCGATCGAAAGTGAACGCGCAACATTCATAAAAACCTTTTAGTTTGCAGTGGAGGTTAACGTCTTTTCAGGGCCAGTGGCGATCGGTAAATCGGTTGTGCTGTATTCTGTCCAGGAACCTTCGTAAACCCGTACTTTGGGATAGCCCAGCAGATGCTTTAGCACCACATATTGCAGCGTCGCTTCCCGTCCCGTACTGCACGTCACGATGATGTCATCGGTTGGTTTCACACCTCGCTCAGTTAGCAAGGCCCGAATCTCATCCAGCGATTTCAGCTTATGAGGATTCTTCAAGGTCTCCTGGGCGTTATTCGCTTCTGTAAAAGTAGGCCAGGGAATGTTCTTGGCACCGGGAATATGCCCATTACGAATCCAAATGTCCTTCTCACCCCGGAACAGTTCCGGTGGCCGGGGATCAATAAATACGACTCCTGGTTTGCCAATGAGATTTTTCACCTGACTTAAGGTAACCCGAATCGAAGCATCGTCTCGCAGGACAAACTTACCGGGCGAATAGCGGGGAAACTCCTTTGTGACCGGCTGGTTAGCCCCCTTGTAACCAGCGTAACCACCATCTAATACAGCAATATTCTTCACCCCCGACCGTTCCAGCAGGTAAGCCACCATCGTTGCGCCCAGCACATCGTTACCACTGGAATAAACCAGTACCTTACTGTTGTTAGACACACCTGATTTGGCAAAGGTATCAGCCAGCTTGGCATTGTCCCAGTACTGTACCGGTAAAACACCATTCGGCCCCCGGAAATTGCTGTCAGCAATATTCACCGCACCGGGAACGTGACCAGCAATGTACTCCAGGGGAGCAGTCCGTACATCCAACACGCGTAAGTTGGGATCTTTCGCATGGGTTGCCACCCAATCAGGCGCAACAAATTGAATGGTTGCTTTGGCAGTTGCCGCCTGAATTGACGCAGGCACAGCAGGAATGACCAGCACACTGGCAACTAGAGCCACTAACAGCGCAAAAAGCCTTGGCTTTTTCAACCTCGCCCACAGGGAAGTCAGTTGCATATGTTCTCCTTTACCGTGAATGAATTCTGATACTACGGCAATTCAGTAGAGTAACCGTATTTATCCATACATGCAGAGTGCCATAAGACAACCCACAGAAGCAAGCGATCCTGACGCAAAAACTCGATTTGTCGATAGGTAAACCGTATTTTAAGGATAGAGTCCTGTAGATACCCCGGAGGCAGGTAGCTATTTAACTTGACAGAACAGAATTATCCAGTCTATAAATAATCTACTAATTTTCAATCGGGTTACCGTATTTTGGAGGGTATATGACGGTTGCGATCGCGATTCATAAACCGAATGAGTTAAAGCGCTCGATCAGAATCAAGCCATTCTGGTGGATCAGGGCGCAGTTTTATCGACTCTGGTGGCATACAAAAGCATACGCAACCGTTTTTGGTGTTGCCGTACTGGTCGTACTCAGTCTGGTGATGTTGTATGGACAGCAACTCATTGAATCCCGCAACATGGACAGAGGCGATCGCAATCAAACGAAACAAAACGGAGAACTAACGCCAGTTCCACGCATGACAGATTAATCTATTTCAATCCGTAGGACGGGTTTAGTTGAAATGCTGATACACTTCTTTTCCGCTAAACCCGCCTTCATCAAGAGATCGGTTCTGGAAGCGCTGTGTTAGGTGCTACCGTCATTACCCACTGAATCATTACCCAGATATCTAATAAAAAAGGATCGCGATCGCGATCCTTTTTTATTAGTACAGAAATTATCTGTCAAGGAGAGTAAGGTTTGTCCTGGTTGGTCACTAGTCAATGGTTTGGGTACACAAATGACCACTGACCAATGACAAAACGAAAGGCACTGTACTTCACTGAAAAGGGAATTGCTAGATTGATTAAGTTACACACGCAACCAGAGAGAAATATTTGCGTAGTAAGTAGATTGGACTTAAGGCAAAGGCTCAAATTCATTCAGTCCTACCACGCAAATAGCTAGACGCGTGTTTGCAAAGCAAACATTTCAAAAGAAAATTTAAATGGAAATGAATAGTTCAACAATCAAAGCAGGAGATAGTTGTGAGAACAGATATTCTATCTCCAAAGAAACAGAAGATCTGTCCCCACAAAAGAGAACCACTCGATAAACTAACGGATCAGGCTCTAGCTGAGAGCATTGACCACATAGTCGATGTAGGAATTAAACTCAACGGCTGGGTCACCCGACAGTCCATGATTTGCCTTGATGTACTTGAGCGCCTCAACGTACCAGCTAGGAGATAACTCAAACGAGCTATTGATCTCAGCTAGGCCAGCAATCAAATACTCATCAATTGGCCCGGTACCACCTGCAACGAGAGCGTAGGTGACGATCCGCAAATAGTAACCAATGTCTCGCACGCACTTGGCTTTACCCCGCGGATCAGATGCATAGTTAGGCCCCTGCAACTGCGTCGTATAGGGAAACTTCTGATACACTGCGTTGGCGGCCGCTTCTGCTAAACCTTGCGCTCTACCAGAAAGCGATTTCGCTGCTTCAATCGAAGCGGTTGCCTGCCGAAAGCGACCAAATGCAATTTGATACTCGGTACTGCTGAGGAAGCGACCTTGAGAATCTGCAGCATTGATTGCTTCGGTTAGAGGTGTCTTTGCCATTGGTTGAATGTCTCCATGTAATGTTTGTAGATTTTGTCAATTGTCATTTGATGAACGTTTAGCTGTGATGCTAAATAGCAGCATGAATTGGAACGAAGTTTTAATTCATACAACACTCAATCCATACCAGAATCAGCAACACTCGTTTAGCTAACTGCCGCAGCCGCCCGATCAAAGTAGGTAGCCAGTTCAGCAATAACCGTACTGCAATCCCCTTTGGTCACCCCATTAGGATCATTGGCAAGGGCGATCGAGGCATCCTTCAGTTTGCGAATCCCCTCAGCAACCGATGCACCGGGAACACCCAGTGCCAGGTAGGTTTCCCGCAGACCATTCAGGGCGCGATCTTCCAACACGCTGGAATCACCCGCAAACAAGGCATAGGTGACATAGCGCAGAATAATTTCCAGATCACGCAGGCAAGCCGCCGCACGACGATTAGTGTAAGCATTGCCACCAGGAGCAACCAGTTGGGGTTGCTCGGCAAACAGTGCCCGTGCCGCATTTGCGACGATCGCGGATGAATTGCCAGAGATGCGATTAACCACATCAATCCGCTTGTTTCCGTCTCTCACTAAGGCAAGCAGAGCATCTAATTGAGCGTCAGTGATATATTCACCCCGCACGTCTGCCTGGGCGACAACCTTAGTGAAGGCATCTAAAACCATTGGTTTAATCTCCTAATATTGATTACCTTTGATGTAGAGGTTCTGGTGCAGTCATTGCTCAAAATCTCTACGATTTATTTATAGTTGTTTTTAATGCGCAATTATTTTAATAATTGCGAAAACTGTGATTAACGATACATATATTTTGTATCCAATGATTCGCTAATTTGATGTTTATTTGAAGTAACGTTGCAATTGTCTCGCTTGATACATTTAAGCAATTTATGCAGGCATTTTATTGCATACCAAATCCGTTTATGGAGTAGCAATATCGGTAGAGGCGTAGCATTCGGTTACCACCCCTGTTATGTCGTCACGATCTCTCTGCCGAATACTCAGCTCGTACACAACCATAGTGCATAGAAAAATCCCTGGCTCCTTCACCCATAGAAGCCAGGGATTTTTTCTATTCTCAGAATTCCTAGAACTTGGAGTTCTTGCGAGAAAACTCAGTCAAACGACAGACACACCGCATAACTCCGAGTTCTTTAGCGGCATCTCTGGAACCCCAAGTTCTTGCAGGGCAACTCACTGCAACTCAATATTTACTACAGAACTCCGAGTTCTAGATCAATGAGTTAGTTCACTGCTGATAGTTCCCGATTCGAACCATTGAAATGGGCAACTTCCACATCTGCCAAGTCTTTGAACAGTGCCGTACTGAGGTAACGTTCGCCAAAGCTAGGTTGCACAAAGACGATTAGCTTTCCAGCATTTTCGGGACGCTTACCGACCTGGATGGCCGCATATAAAGCAGCACCAGAGGAAATACCAGATAGTAACCCTTCTTCCCGCGCTAACCGACGGGCAAAATTAATGGCATCGTCACTGCTGACTTGAATAATTTCGTCAATTAAGTCTACTTTCAGGACTTGAGGGACGAATCCTGCCCCAATGCCCTGAATTTTGTGGGGACCAGGATTACCACCGGAAAGAACATGGCTTTCTACGGGTTCAACGGCGATCGCCTTAAATTCTGGTTTCCGTTGTTTGATCACTTCTGCCACACCCGTAATCGTGCCGCCTGTACCAACGCCAGCGATCAGAAAATCAATTTGCCCATCGGTATCTGACCAGATCTCCTCCGCCGTTGTCTCTCGATGAATCTTGGGATTGGCAGGATTCGCAAACTGCTGGGGCATGAACGCATCAGGAACAGATTCGGCAATTTCCTGCGCCCGTGCCACCGCTCCTTTCATACCTTGGGCTCCGGGAGTCAGTTCCAACTGCGCGCCGTATGCCTTCAGCATAGCCCGCCGCTCTAAACTCATCGTGTCTGGCATGGTGAGAATGAGGCGGTATCCCTTAGCAGCCGCAACCAGCGCCAGCGCAATTCCCGTATTACCAGAGGTGGGCTCAACCAGAATAGTTTTCCCCGGCTGGATCAGTCCCGCTGCTTCTGCGGCTTCTACCATGCTGATACCAATCCGGTCTTTGACGGATGCAGCCGGATTCATTCCTTCTAACTTCGCGACCACCTGGGCAACACACCCTTCGGCCTGAGGAATGCGGTTCAGGCGTACCAGAGGCGTTTTGCCAATTAACTCCGTGATACTGCTTGCAATTCTCATAGCTGAACTCCTTATTTCGGGGTGAGAGCGCAAAGAGTGCCTTTGCGACTTGCATCTCCATTCCGTGTCCTGTCTTCTACCATACTACGGTAATTCGGTCAGAGATTAGTAGTTTATGAGGATTTAATCACTTAGGGGCGCGGATTAAATAAGACCGAGCATTTTGTCTACTGAAGGGGCATACGGTTGTGCTCTGCATTCAGCAACGCCATTTAATTTTTCTGGTTCTAACCCAGTTTGTGTCACCGGACGTAGGGGCGTAGCATTTGGTCAAAAAT
>CAZGDE010000024.1:18102-31110 GCA_964524315.1 uncultured bacterium | reverse complement strand
GGGATTGTAGGCGTGCCACCAGTTCATACCAGACTTGTCGGTGGTTTGCCAGATCCGCAGGTCAGAACTATGGGCAAAGGTCTCTACCAGCTCTTGCCACCAATGTTTGACATTGGCGAGAAGGGGATGGTGGTCATGCTGAACGGAAGACGGCATACTAACCTGCTTACCTTCCCGTTCCAGCAATTCGACCAGGTGCCAATTCCTCTCTGCTCTGGCAACTTCTAACCGATGGGCAAGCGAAGTCGCAATATTTGCCTGATGTTGCAATTCAAGATTGTTAAGATGTAGTGAGGTAGCCATAATTAAATGCTCTATTCCTGATTTTATTTGAAAAATATTCTCTCTTCTTCAAATATAGAATTAATTCTGTAATGAACAATACAGAATTAATGTTTTGTTAGAGTCCGGTGACGCTACAAAGAAAATAACTCTTCGCCGCTGGATGGATGAATCCCAATTGCCCGATCCAGGTTATGTTTGGTTGCGCCCAGTTTGAGACTGACTCCCAGGCTTTGAATAATTTCTCCTGCCCCATTGCCAACCATATGAATCCCCAGGAGTCGTTCCGAGTCCTGCTGATTGACGATGACTTTCACAAAACTTGTTTCCTTTACAGGAGACAATCCATAGAACAGGGGCTTGAACTGGGTATAGTAACATCGCACCGCAGCCTGAAACTGCTGTCGTGCCTGGGCTTCTGACAAACCAATGCTGGCCGCCTCCGGATGGGAGGAAATGAGCATGGGGACGCAATCCAGGCTAGCTAGGCGGGGTTGGTTGCCAAACTCAGTATCGGCAAAGGCTCGTGCCTGGGAGATCGCGCTGGGAGTGAGGGGCATGCGATCAGTACAGTCACCAACTGCAAAGATACTGGCATGGGTGGTGCGACTGTAAGCATCGACCCGAATAGCACCACTTTCGGTTAATTGAATGCCAACGGCAGGTAAGTTTAACGGGGCTAAATTGGGTCGTCGGGGCACATCCATAACAACGGTATCAACATTGCAAGGAGTTGCAAAATCCGTGAACTGTAAACAAAGATGCTCGTTCGCTGACGTAATTTGTTTCACCTCTTGTTGGTGAATAAACTGTACGCCCTGTTTGTGCATCTGTGACTGAATCACCATTGCAATTTCGCTGTCTAGTTCGGGCAAAATGGTTGCTGTAGCGGTGATTTGGGTGACATCAGTACCTAACGCATTCAAACTGCCAGCGATTTTAACCCCGATTGGGTCGTTGCCCACGATCGCGATGTGCTTTGGTAATTCCTTTAGGTGATAGAGTTCGCGCCAGGTAATGGTTTGTTCAATGCCTGGAATGTTGGGTTTTTCGGGTACGGCACCCACGGCAATGAGGATTTTGGCGGCGGTTAGCGGGCAATCGTTGACCACCACCGTGTTGTCTTTCACAAACGATGCTTGCCCCTGAATGAATTGCACACCTGCGTCGCGCAAATGATCGAAATGTAATTGGTTCAAGTGAGCAATGTAGTGGTCTTTCGCCTGGATAAATGTTGACCAGTTGAAATGGCGATCGCAGGCATTCCAGCCATAATCAGTTGCCATGCGGTTGAACCGCACAAAACCGGCTGCATAGTCTAACAATTTCTCCGGGATGCAACCATAGTTAACACAGGCTCCGCCCGTGTTTGCTTGTTCGACGATGGCTACTTTGGCACCATAGGGGGCTGCCCGTTCGGCTGCTGCTAACCCCCCCGAACCTGCACCAATTACCAACAGATCATAATCAAACGGCATGGTGAAAGACCCTCAAGGGATAAGCAACGTGAGCATCGCCCATTAGTGAGGCAGTTCCTTTTGCCTTTACCAAAGGCAACTGATGGAGAAATTGCTGAATTGAGAAATCATGGCAATGCCAGATATAGCAGTCCAAATCAATTGGGAAAATTCCTGTGTCATTAGTCATTGGTCATTCGGGAAAACCATGACCAATGACTATTTGGTAGTGCCCCAGAGGGCGGGATGGCGAGGGGGTAAGAGGGCCGGAAATCCCCACCATCACACTTTCTTTACCTAAGCTTCTTCCTGATTACTTTCTGGCTTATTCGCTACACGCGGGTTGGTCGGTGAACTTTGGCGTTCGGACTGTCGATCTTCCCGATCGATAAAGCCTGATTCCGGTTGTGGTTCTGCCGCTCCCATTGCTGCCTCGTCATCGGGATTGGTAGATGGGGCTGAATTAGCCGCAGTGGTGCGATCGCCCATAGCTCTTTCTCCTGACTCAATCTTCGCTCTAGCTTAGAATTGGCTCTGTTGAATGACCTCTCGCTAATGAGGGGTCATTCAATACGGGAAGCTCTACCCAATGTGCGAGTTGGGTGAACATGACTCGTATTTGCCATTACGGCAGTGATAAGGCATGGGAGCCGAGCATGTCGGCGTTGGCAATGGCTGTCAACGCTGTGTCACCTAAAATACGGTGGGCCGCTGTGGTTGGGTGAATGCCATCCCAAAACAAAAACTGGTCGGGTTTAGCACAGACACGATTACCAATCAAACAAGCATTGGTAACATCTTTTAAGCCAAAGGTGGCAGGTTGAGAAATGGCTTCTTGATACAGGGTATTGGCATCTAAAAGGGCAATTTGTAGATCGGGCTGTTGCTGGCTCAGTTGTTTGAGCGATCGCCGCAAACTCTGATTGTGTGTCTGGGTGAGGGCAGTTAAATTGGCTGCATTGAGACTAGTGTGGGTGGCAGGTAGTTGGCCTAAGTCGGGTAAATTGGCGATGAGAAATTTCTTACCGCCAGTTTTAACCAGTGTGGCGATCGCCTGCATGATATGGTTGACCGGCACAGTTGGATTCTGGATGCCCTGTAAATAATCATTCGCGCCTGCCCAGATGACATACAAACTGGCTGGGTCAGATTTTGGTTGATACTGGACAAACGAGGCTACCTGAGTCAGTAAATGCGGTACGAGGTTGGCGATCGCCGAACTGCTACCCGTTGTCCCATCAATGGTGCCGGTTGTAGCGCCACCCCAGGCAAAGTTGTTCACCTGATGCGATGATAATTGAAGGCGATCGGCCAGATATTCAACCCAGACACGACCATTGGAATACCGCCCCTGAAAGTAATTGGGCGATGGTGGATATATACCTCCAGTTGCCCGAAATACTGTGCCCATATCAGACAGACTGTCACCAAAAACGTAGAGTTGTGTGATGGAAGGGGATGCTGGCATGGAGTGAAAAAATATGACGGAAAAGCACGCTAAAGCGGCAAAAAACACAGCTAGAATTCGTTGTTTCATCGGTGATGATGAAGGATCAACGTTTTCTACCCTAACAATTCGCCCGCTGAATTGGGGTATGGAACCGAACCTTACCGAGGGTAGATGTCGCGACTATTGATCAAGCAATGCTTAAGATGGACGACAAATAGTGTGATGTTGTCATGCTTAAAGGTATGGATATCGTATTGGCACGCTCTACTGTATGAAACTGAATTGGTTACGTAGCCGCAAATTTTGGTTATTCGTGCTATGTGGAATTTTAATTGCTATTTTAGGGAGCCAATTGCCGCTTCAGGACTGGTTTACATCGTTAAAGAACGGTATTAAAACATTGGGTTTGTTGGCCAGTCCCGTATTTATTCTGCTATACCTTATGGCAACTATTGTGGGTTTGCCTAATATTCTTTTAATTTTGGCGGCGGGTTCATTATTTGGTTTAGGACAGGGAATAATCCTCGTTTCGATCGCCGATACCCTGGGTGCGATCGCCTGTTTCCTGATTGGCCGGACGGTTGCCCGCGATCGCATCAAACGCTGGCTGAGTAAACATCCCAATCTAAGTCAGTTAGATCATGCAGTTGGACATAAAGGCTGGAAAATTTTACTACTGACACGACTATCTCCCCTGGTACCCTCAAATTTGCTGAACTATGGTTTTAGTTGTACGAAAGTCAATTTCTGGCAATATTGCTTTTTTTCGTGGTTAGGCATGTTACCTGTCATCGCGTTGTACGTCTATGTTGGTGCTTTTGGGATGCGCTTACTGTCGCATGACGGTTTAACGCCTGGTAAAATTGCGCTGCAATTGGTCGGTGTAGTACTGGCGATCGGTGCGGCGGCCTATGCTACACGTTTGACTCGGCAAGCGCTAACGCCGTCCTGCTCAATCCAACAGGATAATCCAACTGATGCATAATCTGGCGATGCTGATTCTAATACGAATTGAGTGGATGAATTAAGCACTGGCTGAATTGAAACGTCGTGCTAATTCATACTGCTATCTAGCACCACCTGTAAACTTTACTGATGGTAGAAGTCAGCTTTCGCGTTGCTCTGTCATGATCAGTGTATCCAGTAGTTTCCGAGCAAGAAAGTACCAGAATTGATTGGGGGCAAGATGTAGGTACTTACCACTGGGTCAGTCAACTGGTAATTTTTCTGCTCAAAAACCGCCGTGACTGCGTTTTTCGATAAATAAGAATATGAGACAGCAAACAACGAACACGAAAACATTTCTACTGCCTACCCGCCAACAATTGCAGGAGTTCTTGAGGACGAAGGGTATAAATCCTGATTGCCTGAAGCAAATGTCGTCCTGGGAACAGGTGAAACTAACCAGAGAATACCAAAAGGAATACCAGCGATCCGCAGCCTGTTCCGCGTAAATTGTGGCAGTCATCGGGTATAGCAAATGTATGCCAGGATGGGGCGATCGCGGTTTGAGTTGCACCATTTACAAGATGCTGTTTTGATGATCAGGTATATCCCCAGTTGTTATTACGATGTTTTAATTAATACATCCTATGGTGGAACTTTTATCTAAAAAGGATTACTCCTTTTGACTATTGTTTCATCATAGTTATTTGCTGGCATATTCAGGTTCACACTACAGTTTTGTTGGCTAGATCAATCTTTTGATAGACAAATAGTCGGATTGATCAGGCTAACTTTAGGCAAGCAAATATGCGGGGCATCGTCAAGGTGCATTCCCCGTGGATGAATTGGCCACCATTTCAAGTAGCACGCAATACATCATTGCTTTAACAATAAAATGACTGGCCAGATTGCATAACTGGGATGTCCGGGTGTGCCGTTTCATCCATGCTTTAGCACTGCTAAAAGTAACACCTAAAGCAATACAGTTTGCAGACCTAACCCATCGTTGAGGAAATCATGAACGTGAAACAACGCGAAAAAGCTCTCAAAACTTTAGTCGGTATCACTGGGTTCGTTGGCCTGAGTGCTTTTCTCAGTGTGCCCGCTATGCTGCTGCTAAGTGCCGATAAAGATGGCAATCAGGCAGTTGCCCAAACCGAACAAATCCAGGCTCAGGGTACGTCGGGTGGTACCTCTGGTGGCGGTAGTACGGGTGGTTCTGGTAATACAACCAGCCCCGGTACCAATGGTGACGCTGGCAGAACGGATGGTTCCGGTGTACCTGGCAGTTCTGGCACGATGAATGATTCCGGGACAACCGGTGGTTCGGGCACTACTGATGGTTCTGGTACGACTGGTGGCGGTACTGGTGGTGGTGCTGGCGGTGTGGATGGTTCAACCACTCCCGGTGGTACGACTGGGGGCACTACCGATGGTTTTGGCACCACTGGTGACGGTACCGGTGGCACAGGCAATAGTACAGGAACGATAGATGGTGGTACGGGTACGGGTACGGGTAGTGGTACCGGGGGTACTTCCAGCGACTTTAATACAGATGGTTCCACGACAGGTGGCGATGCGGGTGGTGGAACTGGTGGTTCCGGTGGCGTGCGTGCCCTTTGGTAAAGATAATTGGTGTTGCTGATTCTGTGTATGAATAGCACGATGAACTGAAAATTCGTTTAGTTCATACTGTTCAGCACCATCGGAAATTCTTTCTCAAGTTTTTTAGTTACCGCCATAAGTTGGAACCTGGCTTCTTTTATAGAAGCCTTTTTTGCGTATATAGCAACCTTCTGATTATTAATACTGATTGCAATTTCATTTCTTAATCTAGTTATGGGAGGGTGATTTTAGTGCCTAAAAAATTTATTAAAGTAGTGGGTCGTTCCTATCTTTTCTGGTTTCTTTTAAGCCTGTTATTGCCACTGCCGTTGTGGGTCATGACATTCTTCAAAGTGTCCCAGTTAGCTGCAGCACCGGTGATAACTATCCAGCCAGGTCTGACATCATTGGCAAAACCAATTGCTGTCACTAAAAAAACTTCCCCGCTGCCGGTTCAGTTCCCAAATCGTCTGGAAATTAGTCTTAACCGTCGCCAGGTAGCACTATATCGTAGCAATAGTCTAATACGACGTTATCCCATCGCGATTGGTCGGGCAGGGTGGGACACCCCAACGGGTACATTCAAGATTCGCCAGATGCAGGAAAACCCCACCTGGATTAATCCACTCACCGATGCGGTAATTCCCGGTGGCGATCCAGATAATCCATTAGGTTCCTACTGGATTGGCTTTTGGACAGATGGCCGGAACTGGATTGGGTTTCATGGCACACCGCAACCGCATACCGTTGGAAAGGCTGTCTCGCACGGCTGTATCCGCATGTACAACGACGATATTAGCGAGTTATTTAATCAAGTTAGCCCTGGTATGCCTGTCATCGTGAAGAAATAGCTGTTGTTGGGAAAACGGCTCCCTGTGTATAACCGTGACGAGTGACATCATCGTATTCAATGTCTTTCTGGTTATACCGCTTGACCGTTTTGTGCGCGGTGGTGTTAGCGGCTGCTTCTAGCATCTGACAGGATGAATAGGCCGGTAATGTGCGTAATGTGCGGATAATGTCTTTGCTGGCGGCAATACCATTATTTTTGTGCCCGTCCTCATGGAGTTGGAGGGCACGGATATACTGCTGCCACTCGTTGCGGAGCGATCGCCCCGCTGTTTTGGCTGATTGCCATTGGGGCATGGTAAAGACGATATCAACGGTGCTACTCACAGATGTGATGGCACACTGATTATTTTTGCTGGCATAGCGGTAAGACCAGCGGACGAACCAATCAGTGTTGGCATCGTAGCGTTCCCCCGTAATGCGGTCGGAAGGGCCTTTGCGTGACATCTGCGATCGCAACTCACGTGCCGTGTTACCCGTAATGGCGTAATAGGCATAGCGCACTTTGACGACGGGTGTCGCGGATGGGGATGGTGTAATTGATTGGGCGGGTGTATGACTCCAGCTAATGAGGGTAAGAGACAACGAAAAGAGCGCAACGAACCTGAACTTAAACACAAACGCGATCCTGACGAACAATCATTGAATGATCTCAGGATGCCCACTTTTTGCCTGATCTATATCTTCAGGTAGATGAACTAAGAGTTTTTGTTTGTCAACGAGTGGTTGATTGGGAATCAAACATTAGTAAAGACCTCAAAGTCCGCGTACCTCGCACGCTAACTCCAAGGTCTATAAATTATATGAAGAAATATTTTCTCAATTTTATTTGATTTGTAAAAAGGTTGGAGATTATGGTCATTAGTCATTGGTCATTTGGGAAAACCAATGACTAATGACTAAATGTACCTTTAGTAAAGATTGCCACACCGTCCCTGCAATTCGGTTTCCGGTAAGCCAAAATTTTGCTGTCGGCAAAGTAATACCTGTGCAGCCCGTTGTTTCGCATAAACCCGGTGAACAAACCAGCCAATCGGTGCGCCAGCAAATATTCCAAGCAACACTCCAATCATCAAGCTGGATAGTAAGTCTTTGCGCTTGATGCGGTTGGGGGGACGTTCAACGGTGGTTGTCTCATGCATGGTAGTTACCTCACGGCTGAAATTTCCAATTGACCGAAGGGCGATGATTCAAACTGTTGGAGTAAATCAGCCGGGTCATTGTAGATTGCGATCGCCCCTTTCAACTGATCATCCGAAAATCCACCACAACGAACTGCGATAACAGGTACACCTGCTTTACCAGCTGCTTCAATGTCATAGGGTGTATCACCAATCATCACAGTCTGGTCTGGTGTTAATTTCCCCTTCTGCAGCGCAACGGCCACGATATCCGGTGCTGGTTTGGAGACATCGGCATCACTGGATGTGGTAGCTAAATGGATTAGATCTTGCACCTGAGCTGCTTTGAGTAATGTATCTAGTTCGGCTGATTGCGCTGAACTGGCAATGACAACCTGTAAATTAGCTCCCTGAAGCCGTTCTACTAGTTCCCGTGCCCCATTCGTTGGTTGCAGGTCAGGGGCGTATTCTGCCTGGAAAAGTTGTTTGCGGTAATCAGAGATCTCCTTACCAATACCCTCTTCATTGCTCATATCGGGAATGAGGGTTGGCATTAATTGATCGCCCCCCATGCCAATCAAAGGACGAACTTGTTCAAATGTAATGCCATAACCGTATACCGCAAAAGCATCCACCCAGGCTTGAGCATGTGCATCGTTACTCAAAACGAGGGTGCCATCTATATCCAATAACACACCTTTTAATGCCAAGTTCGTTTCCTCTATCAGGTTCGTCTCCCTGATCATGGCAAAGTTGATCGGTGCGCTCATCGTTCTAAAAGTAGAGGCTTGATCTCCATAAAAAGGATTGGATCGTTTGGTGCGATCGCCTGGGGTGATTCAGTGGTGTGTGATCATTATGAAAACAAAAAAGGTTTCACAGTTATCACCATGAAACCTTGGGCGCAAGTTGAGCGATCGTGCCATCCAAGGTCGCTCAACAGATCAATATTCGTGAGATTAGACAGTCGTGAGATTAAACAGTCGTGAGATTAAACAGTTGTAGTTGTGTCGTTGTTTTCATTGATTTGGCGTTCGATGGTTGCGATCGCTGCATTTAATCCAGCCAAACGTGCTTCCAGGTCATCCCGCATCCAACACAGAAACCGAAGTTTGCGCTCCTGATGGGTTTTCCGGGAAATAGGTTCATCCGTCCAGCAGGTACTATTCCAGAATGGGAACATGGTGTTCTTCCTTCAATGACCGATATAGTCCTATCTTGACGAATACTGCTGGATTTGGGCGTGTATAAAAGTCGAGATTACCGTACCAGATGCAGGACATCACGGACGACGCTATAACCAGCCATATCCCAGATCAGATAGGCAACAAAGCCCAGCATCGCTAAACGACCATTCCATAATTCCTGTTGAGGGTTCCAGCCAAACAGCCAGGCATTGCGATCTACGCCATTGTAAGCTTTTGCATCGTTAGGAAATACTCGTTCTTCAGTGGGTACTTCGGTTAGGACTTGTTCGTTAGGATTGTTCTTCATGATGTTACCTCCAATTAAAGCAAGGTTAAAAACTGGTGTAAATTCATCGAATTAATAAAGGCTGAGCAGTTTATAAATTGGTTTTGACTGGATGTGATTATTGCACTTTTGGTCATGAGTTAGAGTTTGAATTGATATTGGCTGTCGAAATTAGGCTGAAATTAGTAAAACAGGTTTCAGATATCCTGAAACCTGTTTACCTTTGTTGTGGATAAGCTGTTGTGAGTCAGGTGCTTGAATTTATGGAGCAACACGATAAAACCAGAAGAGAGCTGTTACCAGAATGAGAAGCGCCCCTGTGACTGTGTAACCAATCAATTGCACTGAAGGATTTTTAGGAGATGCCGTACCTTCGTATTTTTTCGAAGGATCGATACCTGGAGTTGTATTGTCGGTTTTCATGATTGGTTTGTTAGGTTATTGTTTGTTATTGCACTATCATGGTGTCCTGCGGAAATGGGCTTTTCATCTGACCCCGGAGTGATTGCTCGATGATGTCAGCCGCCCGTTTGACTCCACCTGCCTGGGTGATCGCTTGTTGCATGAAAGATGTTTGTTGCGCATAGGCGCGATCGCTTAACACCTGCTGAATCGTGGTACGCAGTTTTGCCACCGTTACCCGCGATACCGGAATAACTTCGCCCGTACCTGTATAACGAATTCGAGCTGCATTACCCGGTTGTTCAAAGGTAATGGGAATGGCAACTAAAGGTACCCCATAACTGAGCGAATCCATGACTGTATTCAGTCCACCGTGGGTAATGGTGAGACTGGCCTTTGCTAATACCGCTTGTTGGGGCGCATATTCAACTACGAGGGGAGAACCAGGGAGTTCCCGTACTGCGGCCTCATCCAGGCCATGACCGTGGGTGATAACCAGTTGCACATCCAGTCCCTGGCAGGCGGCAGCAATGTCATGAAACAGATGTCGTTTCGTATTTTGTACGCTCCCTAACGAGGCATAGATAAGTGGTTGCCCGGTTAATTGGTCAAAGGGAAAGTCAACTAATCGCGGTGATGGATTGCGTAATGGCCCGACGTAGTGCAAATGAGCGGGACGATCCGGGATGGGAAAATCAAATGCTTCTACCTGCTGGCTAATGTGCGCCAGACGGGCATGGGACTCGTAGATGTGATGATAGGGGGGTAAGCGATGCTGTTGGCGATAGCGATTGATCACCTGCAAAATTGGCTGACAGCTTCGGTCAAGAATTGCATAGGCAATTTGATTACGCCAGCGTGCCCACCAGGTATTTTGGTAACTCCAGGGAGTAAAAAAGGGTGGTACGTCTGGCCGGCGGTGAATTGCCTGCCCACAACTGACACACACGAAGGGTAAGTCGAGCGAAGCGGCGATCGTTTCGCCGACGGGTTCTAACTGATCGACGATTAAGGCTTCGATCCCGGCTGCTTCAATGGCAGCAGGGGCATCCTGGCAGATGATTTCAGCAATGTGACGGCAAAATTCCACAGAATATTGCAAGGCGGCAATTTCGCTTAACTTTGCCAGTTGGCTAAACATGGCTGCCAGTGATCCCGGTTGGTACAGGGATTGCCCGATCGCCCAAAAACCTAATCCTTCGGAACGTACCTTAAATTCCAGATCCGGGATTTGCAGTACCGTAACCCGATGTCCCCGTGATTGTAATTCCCGCCCTAAGGCCGCCTGCGGGTTGAGATGGCCCGGATAGGGAGGACAAATAATCCCAAAATGAATGCCAGTGCAAGATGCCCCAGTGTTAGATGTCCCAATGTGAGATGTCATAGTGTGCGATCGCCCATCTTTGTATAAGCCTGGTGTATAGTTGGTAGCTGCCACCAGGACACATGGGGATACTCGTGGTGTTCTTCGTGGTAGCCAAAATGGTAACAGGTGAGAAATGACCAGAAGACTGGTAGGGGGTTGGTTTGCGTCCGGTGGTGGTTGGTGTAACCGTTCGCTGGCTCCCGATGGGGAATAAAGGTGCCGAAATAGAACAGTTGGATGGAACTTAGAATTGACGGTACGATCCAGAAAAGTACTAGATTGTGCCAGTGGATCTGCAAAATTGCTTCGGCAACATGGAAGATGATCGTAAAGCCAATTAATTGATGCCAGCCCCAATAACCCCGCATGAAGTGAAAATACCAGGCAATGGGATGGGGATGCTGACCATCATGAAAATCGGGATCAAGCTCACTGGCAGGGTGGCGATGGTGTTGCCAATGTTTCTGCAATAGCTTTTTGTAGGAGAACAACCCATAGGCCACAACGCAGATTGCCCCAATTAGAGAGTTAATTTTTGGTAACTGGGGATATATCGTTTCGTGCATTGCATCATGAGCGGTAATAAACAATCCTGTGTAAAGAAACATCTGCCAGAGGACAGCGATCGCAATTAACCCGATAGGAGTATATGTAGTATTAATCGTCATTAAACTGATTAAACTGACTACCCACAAGCTAATAATCAAGGTTGCTATAACAATTCCATGAAGACGTTCGCTCTGCTGCTTTACAACCGTTTCAATGGCGATCGGGTTTAGTGGAGTAGGATCCCGGAGTGTGTGATTTAAATTAGCCAACTCTATACTCCATGTGAAATTCAAAACAACCAGATTTCTGTAGGGTTAATTGGAAAAAGTGGGAAGGAGAAGTGGTAGATGACTCCTTCTATGGCAAACCTTCATGCAAAGGTGGTGCTGAATAGCAGGCTAAATTGGAACGAATTTTCAATTTAGCCAACGCTTAATTCATCCCTGGAATCAGCAACGCCCGCGCAAATATGAACAGATAAGGTGACAGCTCAGGCGCAAATGCTGCGGGCAGATTGCTAGCAATACCAACGCCCGATTTCCAATTGCCGTTTGAACGTTTGGTTTGGTCATCTTTATGCTATTGACTCAGCCCAGTACTTTCTCTCTATCGGAAGTGGGCTCTCTAAAATTCCTGAGGATTAAACCTACGCCATCGGAAAGGAACAAATCTGGTGTCTGTCTTAATGTGACTGGAAAACATGCTATTTCGGGTGCGATCGCTGGTTGTGTAGCGTCGTTATCTTGATCTTTGACCGATTACTGCTACTATCGCTGTTTCATCTAAGATGAACCGGCAATGTTTGGACAAGAGTATTGTTAATCACATTATCTTCCTAAAGGGTTTTCTATCTCTTACTAGAGTTTCAGTATTGGGATGAGTCGTTAGAGTAACTAGCAAGATAAAGAACTAAGTTCTATGAGAAGTCATATGAGAAGTTCTATCGCTGGGGCGGTTGTACCATTGTTGGTAAACAATAGTTTTGCCAATCGTGATTCCAACTAAACCAGAACCCCTGGCCCCTGTAACAAGGGGCTTTTTTCCGTTTAACGGATTACGGAGAAAACTATGAACTTATTTTTTGCTGTGTTTGCCTGGACGCTGGTGATATTTGGTCTGGCGAGCGTATTGCGAACCTTATACCGTGGTACTACAACCGTGCGGCGGCTCCATCAAATTCCCTGTGCTAAATGCCAGTATTTCACCCGTCATTACGTTCTGAAATGTACGGTGAATCCTCACATTGCGCTGACTGAAGCCGCAATTAACTGTCATGATTACGATGCATGATTGGTGCGAAGAGATTGGTGCGAAGAGATTGGTAAGAATAGAGCGAAAAGCTACTTTGGCAAATTTAATTGCCTGAATTCGGCTCCCGCTGCAGCATGTGTGTATTATTGGTACACACTAAATTGGCTTGTTTAAAGGTTTGTGGTTTGTCTGCTGCAATGCCATAAATTTTGGAATGTCAGGTATTTTCGGTATAGCGGTTCTCATATTACTGCGTTA
>CAZGDE010000024.1:7658-18092 GCA_964524315.1 uncultured bacterium | reverse complement strand
GCGTTACTGATTATTGATCATGGGAGCGGCCGAATCATCAGTGAATAATGATTGTCTTCTCTTTTCTCTCGCTTTTTCGTAAAGTAAATAGAATTGTTATAAAACCGTATGTGAGAAAAGTTCTTTTTTAGAATTTTTTCCGATAAAACTTGCTTACGAAATAGGGCATTCCTCCTGGCACTTAAGGGGATTCGTCAATCAATCTACCACAAGAATGAGCTGCCAGGAATAAAACATGGTCTCCGTAAAGACTGCTACAAGTTAATGCCCAATCGTTCTCTATCTCCCGATGTAAGAGCAATCAGGCTGTCATCTGTAAAGTGATGAGTTAATCACTATCTAAAGAGCATGAGAGGACATAACAACTCCATAACTCAGTCATTCATTTGAGCTAGTAATCTCTCAACAGTTAGTTAAGAGATCGGGAGATGTTGTGATTATTTTCTGAAGGTGATTTTTCTGCGATCGTCGCTTCTAACCAACTCATTTCACTAAAAATGAGGTAAGCATACAAATGGCAACGAAGTTTCCTGTATTTAGCCAGGATCTGGCTCAGGATCCGACAACACGTCGGATCTGGTATGGAATCGCAACAGCGCACGACTTTGAGAGTCACGATGACATGTCCGAGGAGAATCTTTACCAGAAGATTTTTGCCTCGCACTTTGGCCATCTGGCAATTATCTTTCTATGGACATCCAGCCTACTATTTCACGTAGCATGGCAGGGAAATTTTGAGCGATGGATCCAGGATCCGATTCATATCCGTCCGATTGCTCATGCTATCTGGGATCCCCAGTTTGGGGCACCAGCCGTTGAGGCATTTACCCAGGCAGGCGCAACCTATCCCGCTAACATCGCCTATTCCGGCGTTTACCACTGGTGGTACACCATTGGGATGCGAACCAATGGCGAACTCTACATGGGATCTGTCTTTTTATTGCTGATTGCAGGTCTGTTCCTGTTTGCTGGTTGGCTCCATCTGCAACCCAAGTACCGTCCCTCTCTGGAATGGTTCAAGAATGCTGAATCTCGCCTCAACCATCATTTGGCAGGCTTGTTTGGCGTTAGCTCTCTTGCCTGGGCTGGACACCTGATTCACGTCGCTATTCCTGAATCGCGCGGTCAGCATGTGGGTTGGAATAACTTTCTCAGCACCCCACCCCACCCCGCCGGACTGACTCCCTTATTTACGGGGAAATGGGGCGTGTATGCGGAGAATGCGGACAGCGCCCAGCACTTGTTTAACTCTCCCGAAGGTGCCGGTACCGCTATTCTCACCTTTCTGGGTGGGTTTCATCCCCATACCAAGTCGTTGTGGCTGACGGATATTGCCCATCACCATTTGGCGATCGCCGTCATCTTCATTGTGGCGGGTCATATGTACCGCACCAATTGGGGTATTGGTCACAACATTAAGGAAATGCTCGATGCCAGAAACTTCTTGGGTGTGGGCACCCAGGGGCAAGGCAACTTACCCCACTACGGGTTGTATGAAACCTACAATGATTCGCTCCACTTCCAACTGGGTATTCACCTGGCATCCTTAGGCGTGATCACGTCTCTGGTGGCACAGCACCAATACTCCATGCCTCCCTATGCCTTCATTGCCCAGGATTACACTACCCAGGCGGCACTATACACCCATCACCAGTACATTGCTGGGTTCCTGATGGTGGGTGCCTTTGCCCACGGTGCTATCTTCTGGATTCGGGACTATGATCCCGACTTGAATAAGGACAATGTGCTGGCACGGGTCTTAGGGCATAAGGAAGCGATCATTTCCCACCTGAGCTGGGTCTCGTTGTTCCTGGGTTTCCATACCCTCGGTTTGTATGTTCACAACGATACGGTTGTTGCGTTTGGCGCACCGGAAAAGCAAATTCTGATTGAACCGGTCTTTGCCCAATGGGTGCAGGCATCTCAGGGTAAGGTACTGTACGGCATTAACACGCTGTTATCGAATCCTGATAGTCTGGCTACGACTGCCTGGCCCAACCACGGCAACGTCTGGTTAGCTGGCTGGTTGGATGCGATTAACAGTGGCAATAACTCGCTGTTTCTCACCATTGGGCCGGGTGACTTTCTGGTTCACCATGCCTTTGCGTTAGGACTGCACGTTACAACGTTGATCTGTGTGAAGGGTGCCCTGGATGCCCGTGGCACGAAACTTTTCCCGGATAAAAAGGACTTTGGCTTTACCTTCCCTTGCGATGGGCCCGGTCGGGGTGGTACCTGTCAGACGTCTGCCTGGGAACAATCTTTTTACCTGGCAATGTTCTGGATGTTGAACACACTGGGTTGGATCACCTTCTACTTCCACTGGAAGCATCTCGCTCTGTGGTCGGGGAACGTGGCACAGTTCAATGAAAGCTCTACCTATTTGATGGGTTGGTTCCGTGATTACCTCTGGTTGTACTCGGCTCCAGTGATCAACGGCGGGGTTACTGGCAGGAGTTAATCGAAACACTGGTTTGGGCCCATGAACAAACTCCCTTAGCCAGCCTGGTGCATTGGAAAGATAAACCCACTGCTCTGTCTATTGTGCAGGGTTGGTTGACCGGATTGGTGCACTTTACGGTGGGTTACGTTCTGACCTATGCCGCATTCCTGATTGCGGCGACGGCATCGAAATTCCCGTAGCGATTACTCCCTTAATCAGGGTGCATCAATTCTTTCGATTCTTTGAAGTTGGTTTGATCGAGATGGGGCTGGAGTTCCTTTAAAGGTGGGGATTACAGCCTTTTTTGTTTTTCTAGCCATCTTTTTTTCTGGCCATTAAAGATTGACATCGCTCCGATCGCAGCATCTTCCCTAGGGCAGGATCGGCTAGGCTAAAGAAGTGAAGGAATTATGAGCAGGCTCTAGGATGGTTAATCAGTTATACGACGTGGTCGTGGTTGGCGGCGGAATTGCGGGATCGGCACTGCTCTACGGGTTAGCGCGGTTCACTGACTTAAAGCGGGTAGCACTGGTAGAAAAGTACGGCCAGGTGGCAACGGTCAATTCCAAACCGACCAATAATAGTCAAACCATCCATTGTGGTGATATTGAAACAAATTACACGTTGGAGAAAGCGTTAAAAGTTCGGCGATCGGCGCAAATGCTGGTACGGTACGCTACGGAGTTGCCACCGGCGCAACGGGATCAGATCATTTACCAGTTTCCCAAGATGGTGCTGGGGGTGGGTGCTGCCGAATGTGACGTTCTTCGGCAACGGTACGAGCAGTTTAAACCCCATTTTGGCGGTATGCATCTGCTGGGGAAATCCCAGATTGCCGAAGTTGAACCGAGTGTGGTTAAAGTTGATGGGCGCGATCGCCCGGAAGAATTAGTGGCCATTTCAATTCAGGGCGAATATACCGCGATTAACTATGGGGCCCTGGCCCAGTCCTTTGTGGCCCAGGCACAGGCGGTAACCGATAAAACGGTCGAACTGAAACTGGGCAGTCCGGTTAAGGCGATCGAACCCGTTGGTGACAACTATCAAGTGGTCACAGCAAACGAAACATTAACGGCTCGCTTTGTCGTTGTCTCCGCCAGTGGCTACAGTCTCTTATTTGCCCACCGGATGGGTATTGGGTTGGAGTATTCCTGCCTGCCAGTAGCGGGTAACTTTTACTTCACGCCGCAGGTGCTCAACGGTAAGGTTTACACCGTCCAAAATGACAAGTTACCCTTTGCGGCCATTCATGGTGATCCCGATGTAACGGCTGCCGGGAAAACGCGCTTTGGGCCGACCGCATTACCGCTACCCCTATTAGAACGGGGCAATCTGCAAACATTTGTGGATTATTTGAAGATTCTCCGGTTGGATCAAACGGTGGCTGAGGTGGTATGGGATTTGTTTAGGGTGCGGGATATCCGTGACTACATCTTCAAAAATATGGCCTTTGAAGTGCCATTGCTCAATCGCCAGTTGTTTTTGCAAGATGCCCGTAAAATCGTTCCGTCCTTGCAATTAGCTGATCTGGAATTTGCCCATGGTGTTGGGGGAATTCGCCCGCAGTTAATTGACCGCCGACAACGGAAATTAATTCTGGGACAGGCAGAGATTGATCCCGGTCATGGCATTCGCTTTAATGTCACTCCATCTCCAGGGGCCACCACCTGTCTGGGAAATGCGGAACAAGATTTACTACGCATTCAGCAGCATTTAGGTTGTCAGTTCGATCGCAGTTGGTTTGCGGCGGAAGTATCACCGACGTTGGGCTAAGTGGGCGATCGCGGCGACCAACTTGCTGGGTTCAATGGGCTTCGTCAAATGTTGCTGATAGCCTGCGGCGAGGGCCTGTTGCCGGTTACTTTCGCCAGCATAGGCCGTCAGGGCGATCGCGGGTAGTTCACGGGTGGGGGCGTCAGTCTGCGTTCTCACCTGTTTGATCAATTCATATCCATCTGTGTCAGGCATCCCTATATCGCTGATCAGGATATCGGGGGGATGGTGGCGTAATTCTGCCATTGCCGCCGCCGCACTATTGACCGCCGTTACAGCGGCACCGGCCTGGGTGAGTGTGGTCGAAATAAGTTCCAGCGTATCTGGTTCATCATCCACGATCAAGATGTGGAGGTCATGCAAAAGAGCGGTGTCATTGGTTTGGACAACTTGCTGCTTGTGGGTAACAGGGGATGGAATGGTAACGGGTGTAGTGGCCAGGAGTGGCAATTTGACCGTGAACGTTGCACCCTTTCCTTCCCCCTGGCTGGTGGCTACAATGGTGCCACCATGTAACTCAACCAGGTGATGCACGATCGCCAAACCTAACCCTAATCCACCGTAATGGCGTGTTGTTGAACTGTCTGCCTGGCGAAAGCGATCGAAGACATGGGGCAGAAAGTCAGAATCGATGCCCTGTCCGGTATCCCTAATGGTTAGTTGGGCATATTTGGCTGGAATGAGGTGTTTGGGTTTATAGGAATGGTTGGCTGTCGTCCGCGGTAGCCGATTGATGGTGGATCTACTACCCGGATCCGGGGGAACAGATTGCGTGATGGCAGCCAGTTCGACCGTAATTTCTCCCTGCTCTGGGGTGAACTTGACTGCGTTAGAGAGTAAATTCCAGCCGATTTGGTGGAGTCGATTCGTATCTCCTTCAACAATCAACGATGTATCCAGATGGCAATGCACCGTAATGTTTTTCTCCACGGCACTGGGTTGAATGGATTCAATCGTCGTTTCAATGATTGCGGCCCAGCGTACTTCCGTCAGGTGGAGTTTGAGTTTGCCCGTAATGATCCGTGATACATCCAGCAAATCTTCGATCAACCGCATGAGCGAGTGGGTATTGCGGTCAATAATACCCAGCGCCCGATTCGTCATCTCCTGATCAAAATTTCGCGTCAGCAGCATTTGTGTCCAACCCATCATGGCATTGAGGGGGGTACGCAATTCATGGGACAGAACCGCCAGGAAGTCATCTTTCATCTGGTTTGCCTGGGCCAGTTCTTCGGTTTGTCGCTGTAATTCGGCAACTAAATGGGTTCGTTCTAAACTGGTGGCAACCTGGTCACATACGACCTGTAACAAGGCCAGTTCATCCTCCTCGAACCCAGAACGGCTACGGCTACCAAATGATAACGTGCCAATTAACTGACCCCGCGCTACCAGAGGGTAAGAGGCATAGGCCGTGATTTGCAGCGATCGCATCAATTCCAGTTTGGGATCAGCCAATTGCAGCAAATCTTCCAGTACCCAGGGTGTTCGCGTCTCTGCCACCGTGCCACAGACTGCACTTCCCAGTGGTAGCCAGCGGATCTCCTCCAGGGTGGCTGCTGGAATGCCGTTCGCAAGGCTTAACCGCAGCATTTGCTGCTCCTGGTCGAACAGGTAATGGCAATAAACCTCCATCCGTAAATGTTGGGAGAGTTGGTGAAACAGACTGCTCATAAAGTCAGGTGTCTGGTCGTACAGTAACAACCCGCTGGATATGGAATAGAGCAGTTTCAAACGCTCATTGCTTTGTTTTAATGCCTGTTCGGCCAGTTCCCGCTCGGTAATATCTTCCTGGAGCAGTACCACTTCTCGGACTTGGCCCACTTCATCTTTCACGGGGTAAATGTATGCCTGAATCCAGCGCTGTGACGTGGGCGATGCCGGGTTGGAAGTTGCGTTCTCGACGGCAGTCGCAGGATGAGCCTGGGGCAACTGATAGGCGATCGGTGGTAGGGCAACGGCCTGTCCGGCAAACGCCTGTTGCAGGTAAGCGTTCATGTTATTCGCTGTGAGCCAGGGTTCAATCAGAATATTGTCTGCCGGTGGGCGATCGCCCGCTGTCCCCCAGAGTTCTTCCCAGGCCCGGTTAACTTGAAGCGTTCGGCCATCGGGTGCCAGAATTTGGATACTCAGGGGGGATTGTTCAACTAACGTCCGAAAGCGAATTTCTGATTGCCGCAGATCGCTGGCTGTTTGCTCCATGATGTTGCGGGCACGCACCTGTGCCCAGGTCAACCCAAACAGCACCAGACTCAACACCACCCCACCCAGCAGAATGTATAACGCATAACGACTTTCCGATGCCCGTTCTAATTCTGGGCGGGAAGTGATGACCAGACTCCAGGTACGGCCTGCCACATCCACTTGTTGAGTGGCAGTAAATTTGGGTACATGGGGTGTTGGCGTGTTGTATCGCGATTGGTGGAGCAAATTCTCTGGTCGTAGATCGGTGCCATCATACACCTTGAGATCGATGAGGCGGGTTGTTTTGTACCCAAAGATACCATCCAGTAAGTCATCCGCTCGAAAGGGGCTATAAACGAACCCTTGTAATTGCGATCGCCGTTCTGCCAACGTCATTGGCACCCGCCCCTGGCGATAGACTGGCAGATAAATGAGAAAACCCGCCTGTTTTTGCGGGTCAATTTCCTGTACCAGTGTAACCCGCCCCGATGCGGCCGGTTCCGCTCCGTCCCGCGCCTGCTCCATGGCTCGCCGCCGGATTGTTTCGGTGAACATGTCATAGCCAATCGCAGCTTCGTTACGCCGATCTAATGGTTCCAGGTAAATAATGGCGTGGTATTCAGACCGGGGATGCGTTGGCCTGACTTGGAAGTTGGGGATGCCCTGCCGTTGCATGTTCGCGACGACTGTAGGCACTGCTGCAGAGGGGATCCGTAGCGAATAGCCAATGCCCTGAATGCCGGGGTAATTTTCGCGTAAACGTAGTTGCCCGACAAAGTTTTCAAATTCCTGAGGGGTAATGGTGCGGCTGCCAGCGAATAAGCCCGCTCCCGCCCGTAATAAAGCGGTATAAGTGAATAGACGACGCTGGATTTCGTTTTCGGTGCGTTGAATCTCGTTCGCAAACCGTAATTGATCTTTAATCTGGGCGGTGCGATGAACGTAGTAAGACGACAGTACGGTCAGCGATAAGGTGCTGGCGAGAGTGATGTAAGGCAGCCAGTGACGCCGTAGTTGTGCTAGTTTGTCTACCATAATCGCATCGTTCCATAAAGCAGGCGCACACAATACCGCATTCTTTCTAACCAAACTAGATCTTTAGCCAACTGCATCTTTAGCCAACTGCATCTTTAGCCAACTTAAGTGTTGTTAGCTTAAGTGTTGCCAATGGAACTGTCACTTAATACGAACAAACACTGAGTTTGAGAATCACGACATCGTATCAATCCATCACCGCTATAACCGTTAATAGTCATTTGTCTGTAGGCTCACTGTCATCTTTCATAGGCAAGACAACCCACAGTAATACAGCCAAACAGCACAGCCTCACCCATAACAACTGTCTCAATTCTCACTATACCTCTCCCCTCAGTGCGGCTCCACCGGGTGCTTGACTAAGCATAAGTTTGGGTAATGTTGGAGCCACAGTTGCAGCCAGGTGTTTGATGGCTGTTGTCATGAAAAGTTGGCGAAAGCCAGATAATCGCTCTAGTAACGGTTCGGGTGCGCGATCCCATAAACTCTCAAAATAAAAGAACGACACACCTAAACCTCGCTGTTGCACGGCCTGTACCTGTACCTGAATCTGGGACATCGCAACGGGACGATTTCTCAAGCCGGTGAGGATCCCAATTCCAGTTGGAATTTTTGCTTGTGCTGTTTGGATTTCGGGGCGGTTAATCTGCTCTAAAAAACTGTTCTGATCCTGCCGATATACCTGCACAATTAACTCGTCGACAATACCCTGCTGCACCCAGGCTAACCAATCTTGCAGGTGCAATTTGTAAGCAAAGTCATAGTAATTGGGCGAAAGGGAAATGACCACGTTTGGCTTTTGTTGCCTAACTGCTGTGCGTAGTTTTGCCATGAAAGCGGTTATTTTATTCGCTCGCCACCGCATCCATGCCGGGTCTTGCGGATTGGTGGGAACTGGTTTTTTCGTTTCTTTTTGGTACAGATTAACTGTGTAATTATCGTAGCCAAAGTCACGCGGCAGGCTGGTGTGATCATCAAATTGAATGCCATCTACGTCATACTGACTGACGACTTCTAACACTAGGTTGATGATGAAATCTTGCACTTGGGGATGAAAGGGATTCAACCAGGCGACTTCACCCGCATCACTGGTTGAGGTTTGGCTACCATCCTGCCTTGCCGTTAACCAGTTGGCATATTGCAATGCCAGTTCTGAAGTGGGGGGTGTCATAAACCCAAACTCAAACCAGGGCATGACCGCTAGTCCGGCTTGATGTGCCTGTGTAATCAGGTCAGTTAGCATATCCTGCCCTTCTACACCTCTATAGGTAAAGGATTGGATGCCCATTGTTTGGGTCAGGTTACTGGGGTACATCGCGTAACCAGAATTCCAAACGACGGGATAAATGGTGTTGAATCCTAGTTGACCTAACTGGCCCACGGCTGCCTGCAATTTGGGGCGATCGCTCAATACGTCCTTATCGTTAATCGTCATCCAGACACCCCGGATCTCTCTGGGTACGCTCTGGGATACGACTGGAGTGCCACTAAACAACACGCCAACCAATGCCATCAGTCCTAGAAGGGGTATTAAGCGGCGGATCACACGTCGCCAGAACCGAAGAGGATGTTGCAGTTGCATAAGCGAAGGGTGAAGAGGTATCAAGGCTGGAATTATACACGCTGAACAATGCTCAGAATTACCCTAGAATCAATGAATGTTTCAGTCATCTGGTAGAGGTTGAGTCAATCAGTGGCACAGGTCGTAATCGAAAACGTTTATAAAAGCTTTCAGCGTGGTAATCGCGACGGCGCAGGTGGTAACCGGGATGGGGCCGTCACAACTACGCTGGCTGTCCTCCGTGCCATTAACCTGACCATCCAGGACGGTGAATTTATGGTTCTGGTTGGCCCCTCTGGGTGTGGGAAAAGTACCCTGCTGCGCCTAATCGCCGGACTGGAAGAACTGACGGGTGGCAACATCTATGTGGGCGATCGCTGCGTCAATCAACTGCCACCGAAGGAACGGGATATCGCGATGGTGTTTCAAAACTACGCGCTTTACCCCCACATGACCGTCTATGAAAATCTGGCATTTGGGTTAAGACGGGCCGGGGGAACGTCAGCAGGCGGCAGTCAGGCATCCTCCCTTGCAACCACTCCGGCACCGACACTTCCTCTCTGGGCCGAAAACTTGCTGCTCTCAACCACCCAAAAGTTACCCAAAGGGTTACGTTACCAATCTGAGCGGGAACGAGCGATCGCGCGACGGGTTGCTGATGTGGCCCAAATCCTGCAAATCGAAGCGTTATTGCACCGTTTACCGAAACAACTATCGGGGGGGCAAAAACAACGGGTGGCATTGGGACGGGCTATGGCCCGTAATCCTCAGGTCTTTTTAATGGATGAGCCGTTGTCCAACCTGGACGCGAAGTTGCGGGCAGAGACGCGATCTCAAATTGTGAAGCTGCAACGCCAGCTAGGGACGACAACGATTTATGTCACCCACGACCAGACGGAAGCGATGACGATGGGCGATCGCATTGCGGTCATGAATGCGGGTCAGATTCAGCAAATTGCGACGCCACTGGAGTTGTACAATCACCCGACCAATCGGTTTGTGGCCGAATTTATCGGCTCGCCACCGATGAATTTTCTCCCCGTGCAGTTCAAAGCCCCGTTATTGCTGACCCATCCCCAATTTCGCCTTACCTTGCCTGATACGTGGGAGCCAATCTTGCAACGATACGATGGTTGCACTCTGACACTGGGTATTCGACCGGAGCATTTGAGTGTGAGTGCCCCTGCCCCGAAAAATTTGGCGGTACAAGTGGATCTGGTGGAAGCGCTGGGGAGTGAAACCTACATTGCCGCAACGTTACTGAATGCGGCGACTACGCCACCACTGCAGGCCCGGATTGAACCCGATCGCCCGGTAAGGATGGGTGACCAGATCTGGTTAGCGATCGCACCTGACAAAATTCACCTGTTTGATCCAGAAACGGAACGGGCGATTACTACTGGCCGCTAAGGCGAGCCTATCCAGTGATGTTGAATAGCAG
>CAZGDE010000024.1:0-7648 GCA_964524315.1 uncultured bacterium | reverse complement strand
GTTTCAATTCAGCCAACGCTAAATTCATAGCCAGAATCGGCAACACCAGCCTACCCCTAGCTTTGTGTCAGATCCCGCCTCGATGCCCTCCCGGTGACGGTCATAATTGTGTTGATGATATCGTTGGGTTGCCACGGTTTGCTGATCACCGCTTGGAACCCGGCCACGGATGCCTTTTGTTCTTTGACACTCCGAGTGGAGTCAAAAATGGCGATCGCCGGGATTGGCATCACACCGATTTCAAATTCAATCTGCCGCAGTCTCTCTACCAGGGAGTAACCACTGCCATCGGGCAAGCTCACATTGCTCATGAGGCAATCGGGAATGAACGTTCTGAATGTATTTAATGCATTCTCAATGGATTCTTCAAACAGCGCAACGGCTCCTTCGGCTTCTAAAATATCAATCAAAATATCTCTGGTAATTGGTTCATCTTCCACCAGCAGAATACTTACATCAGTCAACAGGGGAGACTTTTTCGCCATCTGACAATTGCGAATTGAAAGATCCACATCATCCTACAGGAAAGGATTTATTATTTCTCTACTTCGAAAACATTTTTGGGTAAACCAAACAGTTTGGCTGGAGGAATAAGCTACTTTTATTGATAGATTGGCAGAAAAATTCCACTGGCTGCAGGTGGGTAGACTGAGACAATTGGTAGCTGTCATCATACGGGTGAAGCTGTTCTGATGTACTACAAAGAGTGGTAGCGGTGCTCTGGTAGAGGTATCAGTGTCAACCCAGGTAGTAGTCACTTTCGCAATTTCAGCTAATCTGCCATCAGATCAATCTACACTATGTCCGTTGATTGACTATAGGTTTTGATTGACCATAGGTTTTGATTGCCTACTTATCCCAATCTTCCCACTGTCAAACCTTTCGTTTTTAACATTACTACTACTGGTAAAAGCAGGGATAATGATAGAACTTAAGTGAAAGTTATATTAGTATTTTATAAAGCTTATATATTCTGAAACAAGCCAATTTACGCCTATTGAACTTTGTGTAAAGTCCAGCAGTTCTTGGGTCACTTCAACGGACGACCAATGTCGCGTTAATGCCCCATGCTCCATGCCCGATGGCCAAAGCCAAAGTACAAGGAACTGTACTTCACTGGGAATGGTATCCCTGTATCGTAAAGTAGAGTTTCCGGCTTGTGTCCTGCTGCCTATCCTGCCATTGCAGTCACAAAACGATACAATCGTAAGGTTGTCTTCGTGCCGCTATTGCCATGCTCCGAGCCGGAATTGTTGGACTGCCCAACGTGGGAAAATCTACCTTGTTTAATGCCCTGGTTGCCAATGCCAAGGCAACTGCTGCAAATTTTCCCTTCTGCACCATTGAACCCAATGTGGGCGTAGTGGCAGTACCCGATGAGCGGCTACAGGTGTTGGCAACTATTTCTACATCGGCAGAAATTGTGCCGACACGGGTGGAATTTGTTGATATTGCTGGATTGGTGAAGGGTGCCAGCCAGGGTGAGGGGTTGGGCAACCAGTTTTTGGCAAATATTCGCGAAGTGGATGCGATCGTCCATGTCGTCCGTTGCTTTGAAAACGACGATATCATCCACGTCTCCGGTTCGGTTGACCCGGTGCGGGATATCGAAGTGATTAACCTGGAACTGGCACTGGCAGACCTGGGGCAGATCGAAAAGCGGATTGATCGCGCCCGGAAGCAAGCACGCGGCAACAAGGAACTCCAGATTGAAGTGGATGCCCTGGAAAAGCTTTCGGTGGTCTTAAATGCAGGGCAGCAAGCACGCCAGGTCGAACTAACCGAAGATGAAGAACTGGCAATCAAGGCATTGGGGCTACTGACTCGCAAACCCATTATCTATGCGGCGAATGTCTCAGAGGATGACCTGGCAACAGGTAATGAGTGGGTCGAGCAGGTACGCGAAATTGCCAAAAAGGATAATGCCCAGGTGGTCGTGGTATCAGCACAGGTGGAATCGGAACTGATTGAGTTGCCACCGGAAGAACAAACCGATTTCCTGGAATCATTGGGTGTGACGGAGGGTGGCTTAAAATCCCTGATTCGCGCTACCTATGAACTGTTAGGGTTGAGAACCTACTTCACTACGGGGCCAAAAGAAACTCGCGCCTGGACAATCCATGCGGGAATGCTGGCTCCGCAGGCGGCAGGTGTCATCCATACCGATTTTGAACGGGGGTTCATTCGGGCAGAGACCGTTGCCTATGATGATCTGGTGAAATCTGGTTCAATGGCGGCGGCTAAGGAGAAGGGCTTAGTCCGCAGTGAAGGCAAGGAATACGTCGTCCAGGAAGGCGATGTGTTACTCTTCCGCTTTAACGTGTAGACCATTACCTCACAGTTCGATTGTCATCCTATGGATTCCTGGGTAGGGGCGCATCGCGATGCGCCCCTACATAATTTGTTCAGATGGCGCACCATGCCTAATCTTGTTGGTGGGCAAACTGGTAGGCACCCATCCCGGAGAGGGCAACGGCGGCAACCAGGAGAATTGGGATGGCATACCAGGGAAACTGTGCCAATGGCAGGTACGCCGCAGCCCGTAAAGCCATACTGGTATAGGTAAGGGGCAACAGGTAGACAATTACCTTCAGGGCGATCGGTAAGGTTGCCGGATCAAAAAAGGTTCCCCCTAAAAAGGACATGGGCACAATTACAAAGTTGTTATAAATGCCGACACTCTCCAGTGACTTGACATTCAAGCCAACAATGACGCCTAAACCCGCGAAAACCGCGCAGTTTAGGATCAGCACCAGCAAAAACAGGGGATTCAGAAAACTCCAGATTTTTCCCGTAAACAGTACCGCGACCAGAATCACGGAGCTTGCTGTCAGCAACCCTCGCACAACCCCTGCCATCATTTTGCCAATGTGTAGTGCCAGTGGATGAACGGGCAAAAGCATTAATTCTTCAAAGGTTTTGCTGAAAATGCGATCGCCACAGATTGAAAAGGTCGTCCCACCGAAACTGATCACCATCGACGATAGGGCAATCATCCCCGGCAGAATGAATTGCAGGTAGTTATCACCCGCTGGGGGGTAACTGCCCGATCCAGGGCTGACCCCAACCCCAGACCAAACCCCACAATATAGATCAGGGGTGACACTAAGCCCGATGCCACCACCTGGGTAATGCGCACCCGCAAATCGAGCCAGTCTCCCCAGAAGACGGTCAGGCAATCCTGCCAGAGGGTTTGCAGCATCGATTTGGAGAGTCGTTGCGGGACTGAAAAAGAAGATGAACCGTTCACAGAAAGTACCGATGGGTGATTGAGTGGAAACTGGGTAGTTGAATCTGCGCGATTGATTCTGAGATGGTGAGGGCGATCGCCCGACAAGCTTACGGGCCTATCTCCAGGAAGATGCTTTGCTTTCCCTGGAACAAACCATCCCGTGTCAAACAACCCTCTAAGATAGACAACAAGCGCCAACGATAATAACGTTACCTATTGTTACACTGAAACCACCCCGGCAACATTCCACCCCTCGCAGATAAATTTTCTCTTTCCTTCTCCTCTCCTATGCAAACAACGGATTTCCTCAGCCACCTCAACACCTCGCAACGGCAGGCAGTAGAACACTATTGTGGGCCTCTGCTGGTTGTGGCAGGGGCGGGTTCTGGTAAAACGCGGGCACTGACGTACCGTATTGCTAACCTGGTGCTGACCCATAAAGTTGATCCCGAAAACATCCTGGCAGTGACCTTCACTAACAAAGCCGCCAGAGAAATGAAAGAGCGGATCGAAAAGTTGTTTGCCGATCGCGAAGCCCACCGGGAACACGGCAAACCACTGGATGCGTTGCCCAATGAGATACAGACCCGCCTCAAGTCCCGTGTCTACAAAACGATCACGAAGGAACTATGGATTGGTACGTTCCATGCGCTCTGTGCCCGTATTCTCCGGTTTGATATTGAGAAGTTTCAGGATCGAAACGGTCGTAAATGGGATCGAAACTTCACGATCTACGACGAGTCAGATGCTCAGGGGTTAGTGAAGGACATCGTCGTCAACAAACTGAATCTGGACGACAAAAAATTTGATCCTCGGAGTGTCCGTTTTGCCATTAGCAATGCCAAAAACCAGGGCTTGTCACCAACGGATCTGGAGCGGGAACAGCCCAACTACCGGGGGCGGGTAATTGCCAATGTGTACGGCATGTACCAGGATTCGCTGGCAGCCAATAATGCCCTCGACTTTGATGATCTGATCCTGATGCCGGTGAAATTGTTTCGCCAGAATGAACAGGTACGGGCTTACTGGCACCATCGCTTTCGCCACATTCTGGTGGATGAGTACCAGGACACGAACCGCACCCAGTACGACCTGATCCGTTTACTGGTGACGAATCAGGAGGATGTGAACCAGTTCGATAACTGGCACCATCGCTCTGTCTTCGTGGTGGGCGATGCGGATCAGTCCATCTATTCCTTCCGGGCGGCTGATTTCAAGATCTTGATGGGTTTTCAGGAAGACTTTGGCGATCGCCTGCCCGATGACGACACCCGCACGATGGTGAAGCTGGAGGAAAATTATCGCTCGACGGAAAATATCCTCGAAGCGGCCAACATTCTGATTGAGAACAACACCGAACGGATTGATAAGGTGTTGCGTCCGACGCGTAGTAGCGGAGAATCGATCTTTCTCTACCGGGCCGACGATGAGACGGACGAAGCCGAGTTTGTCGTCCGTACCATTCAAAAGCTACAGGGGGATAATCCCGACCTGGACTGGCGTAACTTTGCTATTCTTTACCGCACCAATGCTCAATCACGGGCGTTTGAAGAATTTCTGGTGCGGCATGATGTTCCCTACAAAATCGTGGGTGGGTTGCGCTTCTACGATCGCAAGGAAATTAAGGATGTATTGGGTTACCTGCGGGCGATCGCCAACCCTGCTGATACGGTCAGCCTCCTGCGGGTGATCAATACACCCCGCCGTGGTATTGGCAAATCCACCATCGATAACCTGGTCAAGGCGGCAGAGGCGCTCAACCAACCATTATGGGAAATTTTGAGCGACGAAACATCGATCAAGAATCTGGCGGGACGAGCCGCAAAATCAGTGCTGGGGTTTGCTCAGATGATTACAGCATGGCGCGAACGACTGGATACGGTTCCGGCGAACGAAATTCTCCAGGGCATTCTGGACGACTCTGGCTATGTTGCCGATCTGAAAGCGCAGGGTACCGACGAAGCGGACGATCGCTTCAGTAACGTGCAGGAACTTTACAGCGCTGTGTTGCAGTTCCAGGAAGAAAATGAAGACGACCAGAGCTTGACGGCTTTCCTGTCCAGTGCGGCACTCTCGTCTGATCTGGACAACGATAAGGAGGGCGAAAATAAGGTATCCCTCATGACGCTCCATGCGTCGAAAGGGCTGGAGTTTCCCGTTGTCTTTCTGGTTGGGTTGGAGCATGGTCTATTCCCCAGCCACCGATCAATTGATGATCCCGCATCCCTGGAGGAAGAACGTCGTCTCTGCTACGTGGGCATTACCCGCGCCCAGGAACGGTTGTTCATCTCCTATGCCCGCGCCCGTCGTCTGTATGGCAATCGTGAGTATGCGGAACCATCCCAGTTTCTTGCCGAACTGCCCCGTGAACAGTTGAAGTCGAACGTGGCATCTGCCCTGCCGAAACGATTGACCAAAACGATCGCCGAAGCCCGTCGCGACAAGGAACCCGATCTACCGAACACCCATGCCGATGACTGGAGTGTGGGCGATCGGGTGGTGCATCGTGCCTTTGGTGTCGGTCAGGTGACCCATATTTTTGGTGCGGGTAATAAAATTTGTTTAGCGGTCAAATTTCCCAGCATGGGGCAGAAGATCATTGACCCCAAACTAACCCCTGTTCAACGGGTAGAGTAGAGTAGTCTCCCTGTCGCCGGTAGGTGAGTGAGTGAATGCAGCGATCCAGAATGACGAGACCGAGCAAACGGAGAAAATGTCTTGTCCGGTTCGTACTGGCTGTTTTCCTCGTTCTCAACGTACTGGCGTTTGCTGGTGCCTATGTGCTGACCCACTTTACGTCACCCGGTCAATGGGGTGTTGGGATTCCTCGACCAACCAGTTCTAAACGTTCAACCGATATGGGGTTGGCATATGTCACCCGGCAAATCTCCGTCAATCAATCGGAGTGGTTAGAAACCTGGTTCATCCCGGCTCAAACATCGGCAACCCGTGGAACGGTTCTACTCTTTCCTGGTAATGCGGGTAGTAAGGCGAAACAACTGTTGCCCCCAACCCAGATATTTCATCAACTGGGCTACGATACTTTATTGGTCGATTTTCGCGGCGTTGGTGGTTCGAGTGGCAATACCACAACGCTCGGTGTGCAGGAATCCAAGGATGTTGCCCTGGTAATGAATTACGCCCAGCGCACTAAGTTAAAACGACCGTTCGTACTGTATGGGGTATCAATGGGTACGGCTGCCATTTTGAAAGCGATCGCCGACGAAACAATTAATCCCGACGCTGTGATTCTTGAACTCCCCTTTGCCCGGCTTGTCGATGCGGTAAGAAGTCGGCTACGGGCAATCAAAGTGCCACCTTTCCCAATGGCTGAACTTGTTGTCTTTTGGGGCAGTATGCAACATCGCTTTAATGGTTTTACCCACAATCCGGTTATCTATGCCAGTTCCGTTAAATGCCCCACATTACTATTACATGGTAAACGCGATAAGTGGACCACTGAAGCGGAGATTAATCAAATCTTCCAACATTTGAAAGGTCCCAAACAACTGGTGATTTTTTCTAATGCCGGTCACGATCTACTCGTTACTGCCGACAAGCAATACTGGCAACAAAAAGTCGATCAGTTCCTGCAACAAAATAATGAGTAATATCAATTCTCTGAAGCCTGATGGTAATCATCGTAGGGGCGAACGGTGTTCGCCCTAACAAGGTACAAGGTGATTACGTCATCTTTCCTGACATCAAAGATTGCTCAATTCCTGAGAGTGACCGCATTCCTTACAGTAAGGCAAGTGTTTGTAGGTGGGATTGTGGCAATTTGGGCATTCAATATATTGGTAATAGCCACAGTGAGGACAGTAGGTATCGTGACGACGTAACTGTTTGGCACAGCGGATACAAGATCCCTTTTGGACTCGATTTGCTGCCTGAAGCTTGGGGTTGAAAACAAACTTTTGGAAGAACTTAATCAAGCCAAAACCCAGTAAGGGAATCAGCAAGATATAGACATAGCTAACCAGGAATAACAGCCCACCTAACAGGGCTTTCACAATATCAAAAATGAACTGGAAGATAACCCCAACCTGAAGAAATTCAAAGATCTTCAGTACCAATGGAATCAAGAAAATAACTAACAAATGCCAGCTAATTAATGCCATCAGCCCATAACCACGCCGTTGGGCAAAGCGATGAATGGTTAGAGCTATTAAAATCAGTGGTAGTAGGAAGATAGTCTGAAAGGATAGTTGAATCGTGGGATACCAGAATTCAGCTGTTTGATAACCTTTTTCAACGTCTTGAAATTGGGCATCATTTTTTAGCAATCCCAGAAACTTCGTGCTTGCGGGTGCTTCTAGCAACTGCGTTTGAAGTGTTTTAATCTCCTTTCTGAGGTCAGAAATTTTGAGATTATTCTGGTCTAATTCCTGCTTTGCTTTTTCCGCTCCTACTAAG
>CAZGDE010000023.1:26610-31240 GCA_964524315.1 uncultured bacterium | reverse complement strand
GGCTTAGGGTATCTGGATCTGCAAGATGCCCCCGAAGAAGCCGATGCGAATCTGGATGTGGCTGAAGCCGATGCCGCCCCCGTAATTGCTCTGGTCAACAAAATTATGATCAAAGCGTTGCAAGAAGGCGTATCGGATATTCACATTGAACCCCAGGAAGAGTTTCTGCGGGTGCGCTTCCGCAAGGACGGCGTATTACGGGAAGCCTTTGAACCTTTCCCCAAGAAAATTATTCCTGCTGTGACTGCTCGTTTCAAGATCATTGCCCAGTTAGATATTGCGGAGCGACGGGCACCTCAGGATGGGCGGATTCGCCGCATCTTTGATGGCCGGAAAATTGACTTCCGGGTCAATACACTACCCAGCCGCTATGGGGAAAAGGTGGTGTTGCGGATCCTGGATAACTCCGCTACCCAGCTTGGTTTAGATAAGCTGATTTCTGATCCCGAATCGCTGGCGATCGTTCAAGAGATGGTGCGACGGCCCTTTGGCTTAATTCTGGTAACAGGGCCTACTGGTTCAGGTAAAACCACGACTCTCTATTCGGCACTGGCGGAACGCAACGAACCGGGTGTCAACATCAGTACAGCAGAAGACCCGATTGAATACACTCTCCCCGGCCTCACCCAGGTGCAGGTAATCCGGGAAAAGGGTATGGACTTTGCGGCCATTCTGCGGGCGTTCCTGCGGCAAGACCCGGACGTGATTCTGGTGGGTGAAACGCGCGACCGGGAAACAGCAAAAACGGCAATTGAAGCTGCTTTGACCGGACACCTGGTCTTGACGACGTTGCATACGAACGATGCAGCAGGGGCGATCGCTCGTCTGGATGAAATGGGTGTTGAACCATTCATGGTGTCAGGTGCCTTGATTGGGGTGGTTGCCCAGCGTCTTATGCGGCGTGTTTGTAGCGATTGTCGTATTTCCTACACTCCGTCCCGTGAAGAGTTGGCCAGGTTTGGCCTGTCTGCTTCCCGTGATGGCGAACTGAATCTATATAAAGCAAATACGTTGCAGCCCCACGAAATCCAGGAAGCCAAAGCGAAAAATCAGATCTGTCAGAAGTGTGGTGGTATCGGCTATAAGGGCCGCTGCGGTGTCTATGAAGTGATGCGTGTGACGGAGCGTCTGCAAACGTTAATTAACCAGGGCGCACCCACCGAATCAATTAAAGAGATAGCTGTCGAGGAAGGGATGCAAACTCTCCTGGCCTATAGCTTGAATCTGGTGCGTACCGGTCAAACGACATTGGAGGAAGTGGAACGGGTAACATTCACCGATACCGGGTTAGAGTCAGAGTTACGGGCGAAACGCAAGACGTCTTTGACTTGTCGCACCTGTACTGCTGAGTTGAAGCAGGAATGGTTAGATTGCCCATACTGTATGACTCCCCGTTTCCAGGATTAAAGGTTTACCTTGAAACTCTCATAGCCGTAATGGGTAGACTAGGGTTTCGTAGACCAGACTCGCAAATGAATCTTCCTGATTCTTGGGGCTCGGCTTAGGGGAAGCGCTAGCACTCTCGTCGCTGGCACTCTCTAGAGTTAGCCCAAGATTTAACGCCATCCAGCCAGACTAAACTGACGACCAATCGCTAAAGGAGCAAGCCTCATGGAGTTGATGATTGAAGACCTGATGGAGCAGTTAATCGAAATGGGCGGCTCCGATATGCATTTGACAGCAGGTCTTCCCCCCTACTTCCGCATCAGCGGACATTTGCAGCCCATTGGTGACCAGGCGCTGTCTGCCGAGGAGTGCCAACGGTTGATTTTCAGTATGCTTAACAACACACAGCGGAAAAACCTGGAGCAAAACTGGGAACTGGACTGCTCTTACGGTGTCCGTGGTTTAGCTCGCTTCCGGGTCAACGTTTACAAAGACCGGGGTACCTACGCTGCCTGTCTCAGGGCGCTCAGTTCCAAAATTCCTAATTTTGAAAAACTGGGGTTGCCCGATGTGGTGCGGGAAATGTCGGAAAAACCCAGAGGTCTAATATTGGTAACGGGGCCCACCGGTTCTGGTAAAACGACGACCCTCGCGGCGATGATCGACTTGATTAATCGCACCCGTGCTGAGCATATCTTAACTATTGAAGACCCGATTGAGTTCGTGTACGAACCCATTAAAAGTTTGGTTCACCAACGGCAATTGGGAGAAGACACAAAGAGTTTTGCCAACGCGCTACGAGCCGCTTTGCGGGAAGACCCGGATATCGTCCTGGTTGGTGAAATGCGTGACCTGGAAACGATTTCTCTGGCAATCTCTGCGGCTGAAACCGGACACCTGGTGTTTGGTACTCTGCACACGAGTTCAGCAGCACAAACCGTTGACCGGATGATTGACGTGTTCCCATCGGAACGGCAAACCCAGGTTAGGGTGCAATTGTCTAACTCGTTGGTCGCCGTCTTTAGCCAAACGCTGGTGCCTAAGAAAAACCCGAAACCAGGTGAGTATGGACGGGTGATGGCGCAGGAAATCATGATTGTGACACCTGCTATCTCTAACCTGATTCGGGAAGGAAAAACGGCGCAAGTTTACTCTGCGATCCAGACGGGCGGTAAGTTGGGTATGCAAACCTTGGAGAAAGTCTTGTCTGACCAATATAAAGCGGGTTTAATCACGTTTGAAGCGGCGATGTCAAAAACTTCCCGTCCCGATGAACTGCAACGCCTAATTGGTGGGGCACCAGCCGGATCTGCTCAGGTGGGTGCTGGAAAGCATTAAGCGAATGTTGCTTCAATTTACTGCTAGTGTTAATTGAAGCAACGATGCCAGCCTGCCCAAATGCTTACACTTCGTTAAATCGCGTACATATTCAGTTGGATTGTGCATGATGGAAATATCTATTTATTGCATAGGTTGTCGCGATCGCTGTTCTTGTCGTAGTCATTCACCTTTGTCTTGTTTGCCAGCCTAAATTTTTTGCCGCTCTGCAGGGAGGGAAATGGCAAAAAAGTTTGTAATCTCCCTCCCATCAACTGAACCACTGAATATAATTGCTTATTGGGGCTGTTGGTTCACTCGCTTTTTCCCATTCAGGTATCCACTATGCCTACTTTTGTTGCTCGCGTCCAAGACGCTAAAGGGAATGCCAAGAAAGAGAAAATAATTGCTGATAGCATTTCGGATGCTCGTACTGCCTTGCGAGAACGAGGTCTCTTCATTCAGGACTTGAAGCAAGATGAAGGTTTGGGGCTTAACTTCGATATGAAGAAGTTCCAAACTTCAATGGCCTCAGTTTCTGTAAAAGATAAGGCCGTATTTTCTCGACAATTTGCGGCACTGGTGAATGCGGGCGTAGCAATGGTACGAGGACTGGGCGTACTGTCGGAGCAGTGCCAAAATCCCAAGTTGAAGAATGCGTTGATGGAGATTAGCGCCGATGTCCAACAGGGGATGAACCTCTCTGATGCCATGCGGAAGCATCCCAGTTGTTTCGATAATCTCTATACCAGCATGATTCAGGCCGGTGAAGTCGGCGGTGTGTTGGACGAGGTATTAAATCGATTGGCGAAACTGCTAGAAGATGTGGCGCGCTTGCAAAACCAGATTAAAGCGGCAATGTCTTACCCGGTGACAGTTGGTATTCTGGCAACGGTGATTTTCATTGCCATGACAGTGTTCCTGCTGCCAGTCTTTGCCAATATCTTTAAAGAAATTGGGACAGAGTTACCAGCGTTTACCCAGGCAATGTTGGCGATTAGTGAGTTTTTACGAAGTCCCAGGGTCATTATTCTGATTGTTTTAGTACCCGTTGCTTTCTTCTCCTATCAGCAGTATTACAAAACGCGAGTCGGTCGTGAAACGATGGATCGGTTTTTCTTGAAGATGCCCTTATTTGGCGATCTAATTGAAAAAACTGCCACGGCCCGCTTTTGTCGTACCTTTGGCGCTTTGACTCGTTCCGGTGTACCCATTCTGACCTGCCTGGAAATTGTACGAGATACGGCTGGTAACCAGGTGGTGGCCAATGCGATCGATGAAGCTCGACGTGAAATTCAAACAGGCGGATTGATTAGTATTGCCTTGCAGAAAGAGCAGGTTTTCCCGCTGATGGCGATTCAGATGATTAGCATTGGTGAGGAAACTGGGGAATTGGATAAGATGCTAATGAAGGTGGCCGACTTCTATGAAGATGAGGTTGAGCAGGCGGTCAAAGCACTGACTAGCATCATGGAACCCATTATGATTCTGTTCCTGGGGGCAATGGTTGGATCGATTCTACTGTCAATGTATTTGCCCATGTTTAAGGTGTTCGAGGACTTGGGTTAAATCAAGGTAGATACTCCAGGTAGATGTGGTGCGATCGCGATCGCACCATGCTTCATTAAGTACCTGTGCCGTAAATTGGGATAGTTCAAAAGATGTCTGTTAGACGAGAGCATTACGAGGAGTTGCTGGCAGAATACAGCAATGCTTCGGCGGCGATCGCCCTCTTAAAGCGGTATCGTCCCTATCTGGAGTTGCTGCCTAGCATGCGTCGTCCTGACGATAGCTTGATCACCATACCTTTACCCGTTGTCAGGTTGCGAACTTATTCGTCTAATCCCCAACAAAGTGGGATGGGTTTTGGTGGTAGTGAAGCACGATGTTTGGCGTGCGATATCGCGATCCTGATGTGTGACCCCGA
>CAZGDE010000023.1:25051-26600 GCA_964524315.1 uncultured bacterium | reverse complement strand
GATCAAGACCGGGGTAGAGGTTTTTGTCTTTATCCATCGCCCTGATGAGGATTTTTCTGACCTCTTAGGTCGTTGGCGACAAACTCAAGTTTGTCTAAGCCAGGGATATGAATGGGATTTACCCCACCGCTATCGCCACATCCTCAATGAAGGTGCCGATAATCTGTATCCGTTGTTTGTCGTATTTGACCATACTCCTGAGCGGATTAAGCGTGGGCTAAAAGGAGCCTTTCTGCCATTCGTTGTGCAGGTTCTCAATACGGCAACGGAAACCGAAGAGGAGCAGTCGGTAGCCGAGCTTCTCTGGACTGATAACCGTGACGAAACGTTTAGCTAGGGCGATCGCCCAATCAATAACTCTGAATTTGCGATGTCTGCTAGTATCCGTCGCTGGCGCTAAGGATAAGCATGATAAGGCATATCACTGACTTATGTTGATGGCGATTCGGGGTTATCCTGTGGCAACATGTCTGAATCGAAGGTTTCGGGCCAGGGACAGGTTGCATCTGGCAGATCTCCCGCTGGATTTTTTGCGGCTGCATTTAAGGGTGGAGTGAGGGGGACAGGTGGAGCAATGACATCCGGTGGGAAACTATGGCTCACTGGTAGCTCCTGCAAATCCTGCAAAACTTCGGCTGCCGATTGATAACGGGTGCGATAGTCATAGCGCACCATCCGATCCAGCAAATCTGCCATGACCAGACTCACCCTTGCCTTGTTTCTCCAGACGATTTCACCTGTTCGGGGATCTTCTCTTTCCCGAATTTTGCTGGGAAAGAGCCCTGTCAACGCCTGAATCCCAATCATCCCGATCGCATAAATGTCACTATTAGGGCGGGGTTTACCATCACTCTGTTCACTCGGCATATAACCCCTCGTACCAATGCCAACCGTGAGAGCGCTTTGCCCCTCTGCTTCTAATTGATCGGCCACCTTCACTGCCCCAAAATCAATTAACACCAGTTTGCCGTCACTTTCCCGACGGATGATATTACTGGGTTTAATGTCACGATGGATAACGTTTTGACTGTGGACAAATTCTAAAATTTTTAACAGTTCTTCTAAAATGGCAATGACTCTAATCTCAGGTAGCTGGTAGCCCAACCCCAATTCCTGACTGAGGGGGTGGCCAGAGATGAACTCTTGAACCAGATAAAATTCTCCCTGTTCTTCGAAGTATGCGAGCAACTGGGGAATTTGATCATGGTTACCGAGTTTTTCTAGCGTTTGTGCTTCACGGGTAAACAAGCGACGGGCCAGTTGCATCAGGTTGGGGTTATCGCTCGCAGGCTTCAGTTGTTTGACAACACAAACCGGATTACCAGGGCGATCGGTATCTTCGGCAATGTAGGTTCGTCCAAACCCACCGGAACCCAGAACTCTGGTAATCTTGTAGCGCTCTTTGAGTTTTTTACCCGAAAATGCCTGTTCCGGTTCCTGCAGTAAATCCTGGAACTCTACATCCAACTCATCCATGATGCGGCGCACCACTTCCGATTGGGGAAACTGTGCCAGGATTTTGAGGAGTTTAATTTTGCTTTGGTAATCG
>CAZGDE010000023.1:14950-25041 GCA_964524315.1 uncultured bacterium | reverse complement strand
CGCTGGCAGAGGCCGCGATAAAGTAGGTACTACCACGCAGGAGAATCGCGATCATAGGGATGGCAACCGGCAGGATGACCTGCCCCGCCACAAAGGCGACATATCCAATTGCACCCCAGGCTAGGGCTATACTGGCTGCCAGGACAAAGCGTATCATCCCTGTAGCAATAACAAAACGGACAAGGGTTGGCGTTAGATATTTTTTGACTCTAGTTGTTGTTATGAATGTCAGCAGCAGGGTTTGCCCGTAGGCTGCCGCTGCTACCAGTGTCAGAACGAAAAGTCCCTGCAGTTCATGCTGCGGTAACCATTCCGCGATCGCTTTATTTGTCAGTAACGTTGCGATGGCATTGGCTTGAATTTCTACCCCCGGTATTGTCCCAAAGGGGGTCGTGTGGAAGTCCTGTAAGCTGTTGGCAGTTCCACCAATGACGACGATTTTGTCTTTGAAGAAAGCACCTTGTTGCAGGTAATCATTCCAGGTGATTTCGTCTAATACGTCAATGAATGGGATCGGCGCATTGCGCCCAGCCGGGACAAATGTTCCGGCTGGGCCAAAGAAAAAAATATTGTCACCCTGAGGTGCCGGGAAGGGGATATTAGCTGCGCGCAGAGTTGCTTCTGCAAAGGAGGGTACTGGCTGCGTGAAGTTTTCCAGAGTGTAAATGAAGAGTGGGTCTGCTTGGAGTGTCAGTTTGGGAAACGCACTGCCCAGGCGGTGAATTTGGCCTTCTTTGCCCTGCGGGTCACGCAGGAAGTTATTGGGTTCACTCCAGAAGTTAATAAATCCAATCGAATCAGGTTGGGTGCGAAACAGGGGAGAGGGAGCATTGAACTGGGTTAACCCTCCCTGCTGAATTGTTTCCGTACTGTATTCGGCAGCCAATGTGACTCGCCCAGCATACTTTTGTAAGATCCGCTGAAGTTGCAGGTCGTCCGCTTCCCCATAACTGCTGGGATCCAGCAGGAGAATGTCTAGGGCGACTGCTCGTGTCCCCGCTTTCATGAGTCGATCAATCACAGTGGCGTAGACCGACCGACGAAAGGGCCATCGCAGTTGTGCGGCCGACGTTTTGGTTTGGGCGGCGATCGCTTGAGCGTTTTCTGGCTGCATTGAATATTCGTCAATTGCCAGAATGACCACATCTGCAGGCGGCGTGACGGTGCCGCGTAAATTAAAAAATAAGGACTGTACTGACCGTTCCAGGTAGCGCGTTGGTACGGCTTGAGTGGCGGTTGCGATCGCCGCTAGCAGGGCCCACCCTCCAACTAATAGATGCCCCCACGCAGAGGTCTTGCGAGGTTGCCCACTACTGATAACAGACTTGCCGGAGTCACTAGCCCGGGTCTGCATATCCATTGTTGCAGTAGGAGGAGATGACGGATTCTCAGCCATATTCATTCTTTTGCAAAGGAGTTCTGGCGATGCACCGCCGCAGTAATCTGGTTCAGCCCTGGGGTAGCTACAGACCTATCTTAGGCGATCGAGTTGAGTCTGGGGGGAAGCAGGTGGTTGACCATACGGAAGAATTTTAAGTTTTTTTGCGATAATAGTGGCACTTCTGCTCACAGCCAACAGCTTCATATCATGCAGCCATCCCTAGTACCAAAAGTGAAAAGTCGGCATGGGTCAGGTTGTTTACGTAATATGGAACCTTGGCTTGTTTCTGTGTGACTCAGTTAATATTTGAGACGAATCAGTATTGTGTCTGGCTTAGTTTGTAACTGGTAATTTTTAGATATACAAAACCATGCTCTAGGAGGATGTCTCTGTTGCGCAAGCCATTCCTATATATATTGCCTAGCTTCGACTGGTGCTATTCGCAGTGTATATAAATACCAAAATTTAGCCTCTTCCATCGGAGGGTACGCTTACCTAGAGTTGCCTAATGACTGCTCAAACCAGGACAAATTAAGGTAAATCTCCGTCAATTTGGGCAAATTAATCGGTTTGGCGAACCACTCTGAAGACAGTTGTTACAATTGGTTATTCATCACATTATTTTCTCCTACAAATTTCAGGTCTATTAACTTCTATGCCTTACTCAATGAACCGTCTCTCAATTTTTGTGGACGGGAACAATATGTTCTACGCTCAGCAAAAAAATGGTTGGTTTTTTGATCCAAAGCGAGTGTTAGAGTATTTCACCCGTGATCCAGGCGTTATTTTAGTCAATGCATTCTGGTACACAGGTTTAAAGGATCCCCAAGATCAGCGTGGTTTTCGAGATGCCTTAATCAGTCTGGGATATACGGTAAGAACTAAAATTTTGAAAGAGTATTATGATGACAATTCAGGACGCTTTTCCCAAAAAGCCAACCTGGATATTGAAATTGTGGTTGATATGTTCAATACCGTTGATCAGTATGATCGGGTGATTCTGTTTAGTGGAGACGGTGATTTTGAACGGGCGATTGAACTATTACGCTCTAAAAGTACCCATATTACAGTCGTTTCTACAGAGGGTATGATTGCCCGTGAGTTACGTAATGCGACCGATCACTATATTGATCTCAACGATATTCGCAAGGAGATTGAGAAAACAGATTACTGAGTTGGCTGGCATGATCTGATTTGGAGTGACAAGCCTAACCGTTAAGGGGTGTTGTCGCTGACGAGGCTGACCCTTGGCTGAAGTTAGTAGCCAATAGAGGTGGCAATCGGGTTTTTCCTGCTTTATTTGGTCTTTTCTTTATTTTTCTTTATAAAATTGTCCGGATGGAGTGCTGTTGCCGGTGAAAAACCCCTCTTAAAACTTGCAACAGTAACAGGAAACTTCCCATGCGCCCTAATTTTCGCCTCCTGTTCTCCAACCGCCGTATGAGGTGGGTTGTCCGGTTTTTGCTGGTCACATTAGGGGTAAGTCTGGCGATTGGACTATTCTATTTGCCATCGAGTTCTCAGGCTGTTCAGAGTGCGCGAATTGTCGAAATCGTGGAACAGCCTAATACACTCAGGGTTTTGATTAATCAAGCACGGGCACAGATTGGCAACGAAGCGAGTTTAGGGCAGCGGATTGTGACTGAGGCGGCTGCTCGCGCTGGACTGCGACTGACCAGTGCGGCTGGACTGCGACTAGGTAAGAATTCTGCATTGACTATCGGGAGTGCCTGCATCCGGTTAGAGCAGGGCAAAGTTTTGGTGTCAGGCACGGGGGGATGTATTGGCTCGGTGATTGCAACCAGCCGGGGCACCTTATTTGTGATGGAACGTATGGGGGCGCGGGGCGAGATAAAAGTTCTGCAGGGTAGTATCGCTGTGTCTAGTCTCGTTGATCCAAATGACCAACCCATTACTGTGAGTCAAGGGCAAAAGATAATTGTGCGGGCCACGGGGGCGGTGGGTGCCCTTGGTACTATTTCACGCTCTGAATTTGAGGAAATTCTGGCCGGTGAACTATTTCAAGGATTTCAGATACCCTTACCCAATGAAGACCGTTTACTCACAGTTCTGCAACAACTCCCGCTGGATACTGGTACTGCGCGATTGCCCAACACCTCACCACCGAATAATTCACCACCCACTAATCCTGCATCCACTGGTCTTGCCAGTCCCCCTGCCCCTGGCAGGTTAGCTGCAGGGAGAAATGACACCGGCCGGATTGCCCGTTACCAGTCGGTGGATCGTAATCCAACCTCGTCCGCCTCTCGTTTCAATGATCGCGGATCTCCCCGTCCCTTCTGGCGGCGGCGTTCAACACCACGACAGGCCGCGCCCGTCACCTCTAACTCAACACCACGGCAGCCAACGCCCACTCCGTCTAACCGGCCCACCAGTCGACGCTGGCCCCAGTCCAATCCGTTTGTGAACGAAGCTCCGATCGCCCCAACCAGGCAACCGGCTGATCTGGAACCCTATCTCCAGAATCCCTCTTTCCCCCAGTCACCGCCGACTGTTGCACCACCCGTACCCCCATCTCCCAGCGCCCCGCCACCGCAACCGGAACCGCGATCGCCCGGACTGGTTGACACGAATGAATTGCAACAACGTGTTCAACAGGACGTTGATGCAACCCGGACGGAGATTGAACGGGAAGTGTGGCAGGATCGGCCTTCCCATCGCGGGTCTAATTAAGGGAGCGATCGCACTGTCCCCCCATTGAGATTCGATTACCGCAACAGCCTACGCCCAAAACTTCCCCGAATACCCAATATCCGCGCAGCTACTACTAAGCATGGCAACCTAGCCAACGATCGCGGCTGTTGCCGGGGGATAGTCTCTGCCTGTGCGATACAATCGTGCCCGTTGTGGCAGTTGTGGCATGGGAAATTTGGCGTTGCTGATTCTGAATATGAATTAAGCGTTGAGTTAAGCAGCATTGCCTGAATTGAAGCTTCGTGCCAATTCAGATTGCTATTTAGCACCGCCTGAATTTTCCTACTAGGGGTTGAATTGAATTGCAGCAGGGAGAAGTAAGCAATGACCGAGTTAAATGCAGCAGTCGTAATATTGACGGGCGCGACGGGTGGTTTTGGGCAGGAACTCACCCGGCAGTTACTCCAGGCAGGCAGTCGTCTGATCCTGTCTGATTTGGATGCCGCTGCTTTAGAGAAACAGGCAACCGCTATTAAAGCCGAGATCGCTACGGGCGAAATCATTGCCTGTTTAGCGGCTAATTTAGCCACGTTAGAGGGATGTCAGGCGCTTTACCAGAAAGTCCAGGCGATAGCCGTCCCGATCGATATTCTGATTAACAATGCGGGTATCGGTCTATTTGGCCGGATGGATGAAGTACCTCTGGAGCAATGGGAACGGTTGATGCAGGTCAACTTGCTGACCCCCATGCGGCTAAGTACCTTTTTTGGTGCGGATATGATTACCCGACGGCAGGGGCATATTGTCAACATCTCATCAGTGGCAGGGTGGATTGGCACAGCTGGTATGGCCCACTATGCGGCCAGTAAGTTTGGATTACGGGGGTTCAGCGAAGCGCTATCGGCTGAGCTCAAACCTTACAACGTGAAGGTCACAGCCGTGTATCCCTTCTTTAGTCGCACGCCAATTTTGCAATCACAACGATACGGTACCCTGGCGGAAACAACGCAAGATTTGCCTGATCATCTGATTACGGATCCTGCAAGGGTAATGCAGGTAACCCTGCGCGGTATTCAACAAAATAAGCTTCATGTCTTTCCCGATCGCACGGCTCAAATACTACACTGGCTCAAACGATATGCACCTCAAACGTTAGATTGGATGAGTGCCGCATTTGCGAGGAGTACGAACCGTGGTCAACGTCAATAATGTGAATCTCACAAAAACGACTGATACCAGAGACAAACACTTAATTATTGGTGCCGGTTTTATTGGTTTGGGCATTGCGGAAGCACTCAAGGCAGCCGATATTGCCTATGACCAGGTGGATGCCAGTGATGATATTGGTGGTAACTGGTATCACGGTGTTTATGAGACGGCTCACATCATTTCATCGCGCAAAATTACCCAGTTTAGCCACTTTCCCATGCCCGACAGTTATCCCGACTTTCCCAGTGCCCAGAATATGCGGGATTACTTGAATGCTTTTGCGGATTATTTTGGGTTGCGCGATCGCATTGAACTGAACCGTGCCGTCAACTATGTCCGACCTGTGGAGGATAATCTGTGGGAAGTGACGTTTGCTGATGGGGAACAACGGCTTTATAAAGGTGTGTTGATGTGCAATGGTCATCACTGGAGTAAGCGTTTTCCCCAGTTGCCGGGGCAGTTTAGCGGCGAAATCATCCATTCCAAAGATTACAAACGGCCCGATCAATTGCGGGGGAAGCGGGTATTGGTTATTGGTGGGGGGAACTCCGCCTGTGATGTTGCAGCTGAGTCTGCCCGTGTAGGTGCCAAGTGCTGCTTGAGCATGCGGGAATCGGTCTGGTTAATTCCCAAATCCTTTGTGGGCGTTCCCATCACAGATTTAATGCAGTGGTGGATGCCCGAATGGTGGCAACGCTTAATGGTTCGGGGGATTAGTTACCTGACCTTTGGGCCACTGGAGCAGTATGGTTTAACCAGGCCAAAGCACCGCATCTTTGCGAAACATCCCACCTTAAATAATGAGGTGCCTTACTATATCAAACATGGGCGGATTACTCCCAAACCCGGTATTGCCCGCCTCGATGGCAAAACGGTGGAATTTGTTGATGGTAGTCACGAGGTTTTTGATTTAATCGTATGTGCTACCGGCTTTGATGTGAGCTATCCTTTCTTGCCTCCAGAATTGCAACGGGTAGAGGGGCCCATTGTGAAATGTTATGGTGGGGCCTTCTTAGCAGACTATAAGGGACTCTATTACATAGGGTGGGGGCAGGCACGGGGCGGTGTAGGGTCTCTCATGTCTGCCTATGGTCCTATTTTTGCCCGCTTTCTCCAACTGCAAGATCAGATCAAGGTACCACTGGGACTAGTTTTTAAGGAAATGAGGCAAAAATTACCAACTACCCATCTCTCTGATCCACAGCATCTATTTCGGCAATTGAAGCTCATTAACTTTGGCTTCAAATGGATTGAATATAGGGCCCATCAAATTGATGCCCGTTATGCCGCTTTTACTAACCACCCCTTACCCCCCATGCCAACGAACCAACCAGCCTCAACCCTTGTTGTTTCGGGAAACGAAGCTGGTTAATTCCCTGAGGATAATATTAATCGTGGTCAATTCAAAAGCTTAGCTGCTGAGCGCCAGGTTGTCTCGATGGATAACGGTTTCAGCGCCGGGGTGCCCCAGAATGGATGCGATCGCCTCTGATTGACATCCTTTGATCTTTTGGAGTTCATCGCTGCTGTAGTTGACTAACCCGCGTGCCAGTTCTTGACCGGTGCGATCGCATAACATGACCGAATCCTGGCTTTGAAAATCACCTTCAACATGAATAATGCCCGCTGCCAGGAGTGATTTGCCTTTGCTCCGAATGGCGCGGACAGCACCATCATCCAGGTATAGTTTGCCTGTTGGCACTAACCCGTGGGCAATCCAGCGTTTACGAGCGCTCACAGGGCGAGGCTGAGGGGCAAATTGGGTACCTAGTGGTTCACCTTGCAAAATTTTTTCCAGGTTGTGGGGGTGGCGACCTTCCGTGATCACTGTGCGGACTCCTGCTCCTGCTGCAATCTGGGCCGCTGCAATTTTCGTCACCATGCCCCCAGTACCCCATTGAGAACCGCGATCGCCCATTTTGATTTGAAGCTCTTTTAACTGATTGATGTGATCGACCCGAATGATTGGTTGCGCATTGGGGTCGGTGCGGGGATCGGCTGAGTAGAGGCGATCCACATCTGTCAGCAGAAACAACCAGTCTGCCCGTACCAGACTGGCAACCAGAGCGGAGAGAGTATCGTTGTCACCAAATTTCAATTCATCAACGGCGACCGTATCATTCTCATTCACGATCGGGATAACCCCTAGCTGCAGCAGTTCTTGAAAGGTGCGTTCGACGTTGATGTAACTGTTGCGATGAACCAGGTCACTCCGCGTAAGCAACACCTGGGCAATGGGTTGCCGGAGGGAGGTAAACAGATCGTCGTAGACACCAATTAGCCGTCCCTGCCCAACGGCAGCAACGGCTTGTTTGAGCGCAATGGTGCGAGGCCGTTCTGTCAGCCCCAGGCGCGCGCACCCAACTCCGACTGCCCCAGAGGAAACGAGGACAACCCGGTTGCCCTGCTGTCGCAACCGACTCAGGGTTTCGACCAGGGTTGCGATTGTCGAGAGGGCCAGTAACCCTGTTTCTGCTTGGGTTAGGCTAGATGTGCCGATTTTGACAACCAAAGTTTGGGACATGGGACAGAAAGGATAAGCGTGTGTTGGAACGGTTGGTTAGAGATGGTTAATCAGAGAGCTGTTGACAACAATCGTTGTCAGAGATCTATTGTTACTCATCATCCACACGTGCTTTCCTAACAGTCCAGAAACAGTCCCCACACTATCTCTCAGAAGACCTAAATGCTAAATGCCAGCGCCTCTATTAAACGAGAGCTGGCATCCAACATGTATTCACAAGGATTTATAATTCAGGGTCTTTATAAGTGCGACCCCGTTTCAACTGTATTTAGTTTGACAGGGATCTGCGAGCGATCAGTTTTTCATAATGTTTTCTTTATGTTTTGGTTTTTCAGGTTTTATATGGTTTTGTATAGTTTTATGTCATACACCTGAGTATAGTACATTATTTGTCTGGCAAAAGTGAGGCTCCAAGGATTTGGGAGAGCCATACTTCGAAGTTATGCAGGGGTGATCGTCGTACTACCTGATCGGAATGAACCATTGGTTCTACCAGAATAGTAAACATACCTAACCGATTACCAGCTAGAACATCGGTAAATAAGCGATCGCCAACCATGCCAACCTGCTCTACGGGCAAATTCATCGCTTCGACAGCTTTCCTGACCTTGCGGCGCGAGGGTTTGCCGGCTCCAGCAATGTAAGGTAAATTGAGTGCTTTGGCGATCCGACGAATCCGCGCTTCGCTAATGTTGTTACTAACGAGCCACAGTTGCGCCACTTTCTGGACGTCTTCTACCCAGGGCAACAATTCGGCTGATACGTCTGCTGCCCGCATGGGAACTAGCGTTTCATCCACATCCAGAACTAACCCATGCAGATTTTGTTGTTTCAAGAACTCGGGTGTCAGCTTCAGAATTGGCCCGTGTAGGATCAGATTGGGTTGTAAGAGTTCGCCCCAGGACATAGGTAGGGTAATAAGGTAAAGGATAGAAAGATTAAATTAAGCAAAATATCAATTTGTTAGCCCTGACAGGAGGAAGTCGTGGCCAGACAAACTATTGTGGCTTTTGCGATTGTGAGGCATCGCGCTCGTCATGGATTGCCGTTTGGGCAGCTTGATGTTCTGCAAAGGTGCGGCTGAATACATGAGTCCCATCGTACCGCGCAACAAAGTAGAGGTAATCGGTGTTTTCTGGGTAAAGTGTGGCTTTCAGGCTTGCGATGCCAGGACTGGCGATCGGCGTCGGAGGTAAGCCTGGATTTAAATAAGTGTTATATGGAGAAGGTGTTTTGACTTCTGCCAGGGTGAGGGTGCGATCCGGGGTTTGCTGGATGCCCAGGCCGTACTCCACAGTAGGGTCTGCTCCCAGTGTCATTTCTTTCTTCAAGCGGTTAAGGAACACGCCCGCAATTCGGGCCCGTTCGTCCGCAACCACAGCTTCTTTTTCGACAATGCTCGCAAGGGTAACCCATTCGGCGAAGGAGAGCGACGTTTGCTCTCGTCCTTTCTGGTAGAGCGGTAAGGCTACCTGCTCAAACCGATCCAGCATTTGTTTCAAGATGTCATCCGGGCTGGGCGAACCTACCACATCGTAGGTATCTGGGTAGAGGTAGCCTTCCAGCCGATAAACCCCATTGGGCCGATCAAGCGGTAACCAGGGATAACGGGCAATCGGAAATTTTTGCACTGCCTGTAAAAAATCTTGGGCCGAAAATAAGCCTTCACGCTCAAAGTATGCAGCCATTTCCTTGATGGACCAGCCCTCAGGAACGGTAAAGCTACGTCGCATGACATCGCCTGTCCAAATTTTGGTGGCAATTTCCGGCATCGGTTGTGTTGGTAGAACTTGATAGGTTCCTGCCTGAAACCCACCCTGGGGTTCTTGCAGGAGCAGCCAGCGAGTCCACAGGTTCCAGGCAATGGCTGAACGGATAACCCCTAACGAAACTAAATTTTCCCCAATTTCCTGGGCTGATGTTCCTTCGGGGACATAAAGCGTGACATCTTTTACCTTCGTTGTTGGCGCGTTAACCGGGGCGGCGATCGCCCATGTCCACCAACGCCAACTCTGCCAGGCAGACATACCCAGCAATGCCAGCAAAATCGCCAGGATAACTGACCACTTAGGAATATTTTTGACTATCTTCATGGCTGTGTTCTGGGCGTGGGGCATTGCTGTTCGGTAAATTGCCCCCGATTCAATAGTGGGTGTCAGTAAGCTTGGTATGAATGGGAGGTTGGATGAATTGGAATAAAATTTCAATTCATCCTGATCGTTAAATCACCCAATGATGCTCGATATTCTACTCAAATTGATCTAATAGTTGCTCCTCAATCATGGGCAATAGGGGCTCAATTTTTTCTAACTCTTCCGGCGA
>CAZGDE010000023.1:6027-14940 GCA_964524315.1 uncultured bacterium | reverse complement strand
ATCCGCGCCAGGATGAAGAATGGATCGAGAGGGGCGTAAACACCAAATTCCTGATCCTCATAATAGAAACTTGCCAGGAATTGTAGTTCTTCTTCGTCCTCGTATTCCTCTGATTCTTCGTCCTCAAACTCTTCCTCTTCGCTTTCTGGCAACTCCCCTTCTACGGTGAGTACGACCGCTGTACGCTTCAAGGTCAGGTTTTGTTCCTCTAGCACAACTTTAGCGATAGGGAAGAGTAGCTCGATTTCATCATCATTTTCAACCGGTACGGCTTCCTCATCGTCGCCCTCGCCTTGCCATGCCACAATTTCTATGGGTGAATCGACGGGTAGCAGTAACACATACTCCTGTCCATCTAAATCGAGGGAGTGTTCGACTGTGCAAACCAGGGTACGCCCATCATTGTCGGTTACTGTGACCGTTTCTACATCCATTTCCAGATCGTCATCATGCATTCTCAAACTCTCCCAGTGTGTGCTTAAAGCGCCGTTCATCCAACCATTGTTGCAGAATCAGGGACGCAGCTTTGCGATCGACCAAGGCTTTATTGCGGGAAGGTGCTATCCTTTCGGCTTGCATTAACTGTTCTGCCTGAAATGATGTTAACCGTTCATCAACATACTCCAACGGAAGGTCTAACGCTTTGGCTATTGCCTGTGCAAATTTTTGAACGTGTTTCGCCTGACTACCAATTGTGCCATCCATACAATAAGGCAAGCCAACCACTAACACCTGCACCTGGCGTTGGTTAACGAAATCGCGGAGTTCTTCCAGCACGTAGGTGAATGACTTACGTTCAATAGTAGCCAATCCAGTAGCGATTAAGCCTGTGCCATCGCAACCAGCAACACCAATGCGCTTTTTACCCACGTCCAAACCCAACGCAGAGACCATCATCTCGTTGTTCCCTTTAACAACAGGGTCCTTCCTGAGGGGGTTCCGAAAAGTCTGTGGATACCGATAAATTCAATCGCCGCTTGCCATTGATAGAGGATGATGGTGCTGGGGAATTGCTGGGAGAAGGGGAAGGTTGGCTATCTTTTTGAGGCTCATTCTGCGCAAACTGATTCGCCGATGGCAGCGATGAAAGGCGACTGGGCACAGGTTTCCGAGCAGGCTTCAAGCCCTGTAATACTTCGGGTAGTTGCAGCCCTTCTAAGGCGGCTGGCTTTGTTTCCCGCACTTTGTGCCAGACGGAACGCGACATCATTAATGTATGGGCAACCCGACTGGCTCCCAAGCGTTCTAAACACCCTTCACGTTCGGGCTGGTAATCAGATGACGCCAGATGGAGGGATTGGGCGGGTAATTCTTGCACAATCCGTGCCATTTGCGCCATCAATTCTGGATACAGCCAGGTATAGGCGGGGTGAACGGTTAATTGGGCCTGGTGGGGTTGTGAACCATCCCGTGACAGCCGCAGTTGAAAATAGCCGATCGCAGCCTTACGTTGGGTTTCAAATACATAGCCACTAACCAGCTCCGTATGGGTAAGCCAGTGCTTTAAGCCATCGATCAATGAACCAAACAGGCTAGTTTTGAAGTCGAGAATGTGCCGATCGAAGACCTGCCGGACGAGTGGCGGCATGGATGCAGTATCTAACTGGTAGAGCAACTGGGCATCGGCATTGCTAACAGGCAGCAGATTAGGGAGATCCGGTTCACGTTCGGCAAGTTCCTGTAACGCTTCGGGGGCGATCGCCCAATAGGTCATTTCTGCTAAAGGCTGAAACCCGTTCTCCCGGTAGAGAGCCAGCGTTGCTTTGTCATTGACATTGACCTCAAGCAACCATGTCCGTGCTTCCCAAATTTTCTCAAAGCAATACCGCAGCAATTGGGAACCAATATCAGACAAGCCCAAAGCATGGGATGGGCGGGGGGCTTCCAGGGGAACATCGCTCAACGTTACCGTTGGTGATGCCGATACATCTGCTTTGACCGGGTGGCGATCAACCAGGACGCAATCAACCCGCCAAGTACTGCGCGAACGGTTGAAGGGCGAAACCCGAATCACACCCTGAATTTTATTGTCGTGGTTAGGCAGAGAGGCACAAAAAACATGCTGTAACGGGTTAATCAGCATGCTGAATATGCGTAGCAGCCCATGCCAGGGGCGCAGATACAAGTACTTCAGCGGTTTGTCTGGGTCAATGCAGCTAATACTGTCGTCTTCCAACCCTTCTGCATAGAGACGCTCAACCGCCTCTAGATCCCGGTATTTAACAGGGCGAATCACCACGTTTGTATCTGGCGGCAGGGACTGAGTCATCGTTGGGGACAGCTATAGCTAGCCGAAGATAGATAGAGAGTTTCAAACTATATTCTAGACGGTTTATCTAGGAAACCTCGATTTATCCCGGTAATTGCTTTTGATTGTGTCGGAAAAAGCAGATGGTAGAGGATATCAGGCCGAAAGCCAAATTGATGCTTGTCCTGATACCTTTTGCTTTTTATCCCTTCGATGTCACGGGCCGAATCAGCACAATGGGGGTTTGTTCGGCGGCATTACCGGCGGGGTTACGAATGAGGGCCTGTTCCAGAAATGTTTGGGAAACATCAGGTGATGCTGCGAGGACTTTTACCGCTTTTAAGTCATTCACATCCACAACAGCCGCTGACAACCCCGTGGCTTGCTTGATCTGATCAACGATTTGTTGAGGATTCTGTGGCCCCAGCACAATGAACTGGTCATAGGGTGGTAAGGTGCCGGTAACATCATCAATCAGTCGGGCTTGTTCTCCGGCCAGGGTATAAAACATTCCCGGTTTACCCAGGACTTTGGCGATCGCCCCCCCCAAAAATGCCAGCAATACCCGTGTTGGCCCAACAATATCGATCAGGGTTTGCATGCCACAGGCGGTTGCCAAACTGGACGTTGGCAAGAAGAGATAGCAAAGGCGTTTGGCTACCCATCCGGGCTTAATGTCGGTGGGATGGCGAAATTGCCCCTGCATAATTGCTAAGGGTGATTCGCCAATGGTGACTACATCCCCAGGTTGCGCATGGGGCATTACATAACGGCGAATGACCTCAATGGGATCATCCAGGTGGGTGAGCAGGTGAGTGCGAATGGGGAGGACATCCGCATTGGTTGCGGGTCGCCAGTTTTTCGAGTCTTTTGCCGCTGGAAAAGCCAACGGCACAATGACATGGCGAGTTTTAGGAATACGGCCTTGGGGGCCATAGGTAACGTAATGGATCTGTATCCAGGCAACCTGTAAGGTCGTCAGATCCGGCCCCATAATTTCGACGGCTATTTCGATCGGATCAGTCTTGGCAATTTTGACAATGTGCGCTTCCCAGTAGCCATCAGCCCGGGGAGACGCATCCTGGTAGCGCGGAATAATGCGGGTTGAGGTGGTCACCCCATCCAGACTACCGGCGGCAAACAGGCTCACTTCCACCCGTACCTCCGGCACCATAATTTCTAACTTACGGGTGAGATTGCGAAATGCCAGGTCACCCACTAACTGGTAGCGTTGTGGCTCGTAAACTTCTAGTTCCCAACGCCCCACAGTGAGTTCCAGCTTATTGCCTGGGCGACGACGGTATTGGATTTCTAGAGCCAGAAGCAGCAGCCCGATAATCAGGACTACTACTAGAACGAAACTGCTTAGGATGCTGGTTGCGATCGCCACAAACTTCACTCACACGAATTGACAAAATTCCCTACCTTGGCAGAGATGGTAGACGGCAGACTCGCGATCCACCACCTCCGTGTGGTAAGCAATCTACACCTAAAGTCTAGAGCAGGAGATACCAAATGCAACGTCAGGCCGAAGAACCTGACTGATTGAGCGTGATCAGCTTGCTGCCAAAATCTCGTCGTCAACGGAAAAATCGATGGTGGTTTTGTCCCGTCCACTCGCCAGATAATCGTTCTGGAACGAGTCTTTCAGGCCACTGATAAGGTCGTACCTGGGTTGCCAATCCAGGTGAGTTATCGCTTTTTGCACAGAGGCAAAGAAGTGCTGTGTCCGCAAGGGGAATGCTTTGCGTTTGCCAAAGTCAAATTTTTTCGGATTGTAATGTACCAGTTGCACGCTGTCTGCGGCTTTACCAGCAGCAACCGCACAGGCACGAGCTAACCCAGCAAAGGTGACATAGCGATCACCCGAAACGTTGTAGATTTGCCCAACGGCTTTGGTTTGACCGAGTACGTTTGCCATGGCCTGTGCTAGATCTTCGACATGCCCTAACTGGGTTATGTGTAAGCCATCACCGGGAATGGGAACGGGGCGATCGCGAACAATCCGATCAAAGAACCAGGCTTCCAGATCGTTATAATTCTGCGGCCCATAGATGTAGGTGGGGCGGATCGACGTGAAGGGTAAACCCTGTGCTGCCAGGTATGTCTCAGTTTCGTGTTTGCCCTTGTGACGGCTTTTGGGGTCAACCGGGTCACCTTCCACATGGGGCATCTGATCAGATTTCAGATACACGCCAGCAGAACTCATATAGGCAAAGTGTTGCACCTTGCCCTGGAAGATCTCAGCCAGTGGTTGGGTATCGCTCAGCTCACGCCCGTTATTGTCGAAAATAGCGTCAAAGGTAGTGCCAGATAATTTTTCGCGCAGGTCAGCAGGGTTGGTGCGATCGCCATGGATTTGCTGGATTCCCTCAACAGGTGCGGGTTTATTGCCCCGGTTAAACAAAACCACCTCATGTCCCTGTTCAACGAGAATCCGTGTGAGAGAAACCCCAATAAAGCGGGTACCGCCCATAATCAATATCCGCATTGTGCTGACCATCCCAACTGCTAATAATTGTTCATCTTACCTGGGTGAGGTACCTTCCCTGTCCCTCATCAGGACTTAAGTAGTGGTTGAGATACTATCTAACCGCTATATGTAGTGATCGATTCCCACTCATCTAAAAATGAATGGAAAAGTGGCGATTGAATTTGCCCCCGTGATCCTGAAATTGCCGCTGCCACTGGCATCAGCCGAATCTTAATCATTTGTTACTCAGCTAAAGTGGGACACATGCTGCGGTAAGGTGAAAAGAGTGACTATTCCAACCCGTTTCAATTCCTTGATTTATGACCCTTGCAGCATCGCCCACCGTATCTAGTTCGCAGCGCACGATTCGCATCGGTTCGCGGAAGAGCCAACTGGCGCTGGTACAAACCTATTGGGTGCAGGAGCAACTACAGAAAGCTTTTCCCGATCGCACCTTTGAAGTGCATACCATGAGTACCCAGGGCGACAAAATTCTGGACGTAGCTCTGGCGAAGATTGGCGATAAGGGTTTGTTTACCAAAGAGCTGGAAGTCGGCATGATCAGTAACGAGATTGATTTTGCCGTCCATTCTCTCAAAGATTTGCCAACCCGATTGCCAGAAGGATTGGTACTAGGTTGTGTACCGGAACGGGAAAATCCAGCGGATGCGCTGGTGCTTCACGAAAAGCATAAGGATAAGCAACTGGCAACCTTACCTGCTGGTGCAGTGATTGGGACATCCTCTCTACGGCGGTTAGCTCAGCTACGCCACCATTACCCCCATCTCACCTTTAAAGATGTGCGTGGTAACTTAAATACTCGTCTCGCCAAGTTAGATGCGGGTGAATACGATGCGCTGATTCTGGCAGTTGCCGGGTTACATCGTCTGGGTATGGGCGATCGCATTCATCAGGTGATTCCGGCGGATATTTCCTTACATGCTGTCGGCCAAGGTGCGTTGGGGATTGAGTGTCGTGCTGATGATGCCGAAGTGCTGGAATTGCTAAAAGCATTGGAGCATCTTCCCACCGCACAACGTTGCTATGCCGAACGGGCATTCTTGCGCGAGCTGGAAGGTGGTTGCCAGGTACCTATTGGAGTGAATACGGTTCTGGAGGGTGACTCCTTGACGCTCACCGGGATTGTTGCCAGTCTGGATGGTCAACGTCTGGTGAAAGATACGATTACGGGCCCCGCAGCGGATGCCGATCGATTAGGCACTGAACTGGCGAAAAGTTTGCGGCAGCAAGGAGCCCAGGATATCCTGGATGAGATTCTTGCGACGATCCAACGCAGTTAATTGAGTCTTGCCCGACGATGCCCTGCTGGTGCCGTCGGGTAAATCGTTTAATCAGGGTGTGTCATTTGCAGTCAGCTAAATTAGCTGATTGGTTTGTCATGTTGGATATTAATTTGGATATTGATAACTCCATGTTGTGTGTATGAAAGTTGCCTACCTGGTGAACCAATATCCTAAAGTTAGCCACAGCTTCATTCGCCGGGAAATTCTGGGCGTGGAAGCGTGTGGTGTGCCTGTAAGCCGCTTTTCGGTGCGATCGCTCAACGATGAATTAGTTGATGCGGCCGATCGGCAGGAGTTTAATAAAACCCGCTTTATCCTGGGAGTCGGCGCAAAGGGTTTACTGGTCAATCTGCTACGGGTGGCAGTAACCCGGCCACAACGCTTGGTTGAGGCTTTACGTCTGACTTTCAAGGTCGGTCGACGATCTGAGCGGGGCTTACTGATCCACCTGATTTATCTGGCGGAAGCTTGCGTGTTGCTGCAATGGTTAACTGAGGCCCAGGTTGACCATCTGCATGCCCATTTTGGTACTAACTCAACAACGGTAGCAATGTTGTGTCAGACATTGGGTGGGCCTGCCTACAGTTTTACAGTGCATGGGCCAGAGGAATTTGATAAACCGCAGGCGATCGCCCTCACCGAGAAAATTAACCGCGCTGCCTTTGTCGTTGCTGTTTGTTCCTTTGGTAAAAGTCAGTTAAGCCGCTGGTGTGATTATCGCCAATGGGAAAAAATTCATATCATTCACTGTGGCGTTGACGATCTGTTCCTGACCCACTCCTATGTGCCGTTGCCGGAGGTGCCACGATTTGTGTGTGTGGCCCGGTTGAGTGAACAGAAGGGCCATTTAGTTCTGATTGCTGCCGCTGGTCAATTGGTGGCTGAAGGACGGCAGTTTAAGCTGGTGCTGGTGGGTGATGGGCCTCTCCGGCAGGAAATTGAAACCATGATTGCCCAACTTAACCTGCATAATCATGTAGAGATAACAGGTTGGGCGACTAATACCGAAGTGCAACAGCAGATTTTGCAGGCACAGGTCATGGTGTTACCCAGCTTTGCTGAGGGTTTACCAGTCGGTATTATGGAAACCTTGGCTCTGGGACGGCCGGTGATTAGCACCTACATTGCTGGTATTCCTGAATTGGTCGAACCGGGGGAGTGTGGTTGGCTGGTACCATCCGGTTCCGTTGAAGCGTTGGCAGATGCCATGCGATCGGCATTACAAACGCCACGGGAAGAACTGACCCGGATGGGGAAAAATGGTTCAGCGCGAGTTGCCCAGCAACATAACATTGCGACGGAAGCAGCAAAATTAGTTGCCCTCTTTCAGACCCATAACTGATTTTTCCTGCCGTTTACGCCTTGAGCTGTTTAAGTTGGGGTAATAACGCCTGAAATGCTTTGCCCCGGTGACTGATGGCATTCTTTAGTTCTGGGGTCATTTCAGCAAAGCTTTGCTGGTATTCTGGCACGTAAAAAATGGGGTCGAAGCCAAAGCCACCGTTGCCACGAGGTTCATAGAGAATGGTGCCAGGACAAATGCCTTCTGCTTGCAGGGCGATCGCCCCATCAGGTTGGGCCAGTGCGATCACACACACAAAGCGGGCAGCCCGGTTGGAGGTATCACCCAATTCCGTCAGCATTCGCTGGATGCGTTCCGTGTCAGATTTGCCATAGCGGGCAGAGTACAGACCGGGTGCGCCATTCAGTGCTACCACTTCTAAGCCAGAGTCATCGGCGATCGCCCATTGACCCGTCGCCTTGGCAACCTCCGCCGCTTTTAAACACGCATTTTCAGCAAACGTGCTACCCGTCTCTTCGATGTCCAGGTCATCGGGTTTAAGTTGTAACTCCCAATCCAGTCCCACCAGGTAATCCTGCATTTCAGTGACCTTGCCTGGGTTACCGGTTGCTACGACTAAAACTGTCATTTGATTTCTATGAGGTGATGTTCGTTATTCATCATTTGTTGTCCTTCGCCATTTGACAAGAGGCGGTATGTCTATGCTTTTTCCTCTGAGGCGGTTACCGCTGCTGCTGGTTGGGTACCCGTTAACTGGCGCGGAAATAACGTCCACATCATTTGGCGCAATGATTGTCCACGTCGTTCATGGACAAAAATGAGTGGTAACAATGCCACTAGCCGTACCCCTCCCGACAGGGCAAACAGAGTGGGAATACCACCATAATTGGCAAATTCTGCCAGCAAGCCACCGGCAGTTGTGCCCAGAGCCCCACTGACCCCTGATACGGCGGCAGCAACCGCAAAATAGGTTGCTTGCTGGGGAACTGGCGCTACGCCCAATTGCAGATTGTTGTTACACAGGTCGATCGCCGCCCAGGTGATACCCGCCAGAATGTGCAACAACGGTAGCCAGAGCCAGACCGACCATTGATTCGCCCCTGTCCCCAACCAGAACAACGGTGTGACGGCCACCAGAATGCCGACAGCCAGCAAAATTGAACGATTCCCCACCCGATCCGCTAACCGGCCCCAAAATACGAGCATGAGCATGTTTGCCCCTGCCTGGACGCTGTTGTAAATCGTGACCCAACGGACATCTACAGCCAGGTTATCTAGCATATAAAGATTGAAGAATGGGGCACTCAAATTCACGGCAAACATCCACAGACTGAAGTAGAGCAGGAAGAACAGGTAATTAGTGTCTTTCAGCCAGGATGGCAGGATTGGTCGGGGTTTGGGGTTTGGAGTTTGGGATTTGGCAGGTAGGGCTACGGCCTGGTCGTCCGTTTGTGCGGCTTCGTCGACTACCGCATCGGCTGGACTGGCATGTTGCACCTGGGGATTGACGTCTACCATGTAGGACTGAAATCCCAGGCTAATCAGGCCAGCAACGAGACCCAAAAATAGCAGGATGCCATAACCC